>JAVHLC010000018.1 GCA_031082315.1 Thermodesulfobacteriota bacterium | reverse complement strand
CCTCACTTTGACCTCCTGGGCGGTGGCTGGGAGCACGGCGAATGCAAGCCCGCCGCAGTGTATCGGAGCGGCCTGCCGGACCCACTCATTGTTATAATTTTCGAGAATCTTATAGCCGGTAGTTAATCACAGCTTTTTTATGGTAAGCCTTAGAGCAGGGACTTTGATTATAACAAAGAAGTCTTCTGAAAATTGATTTTGTCATTGATAAGCAATAACCGGAAGGTTGATTATGATTCATCCTGATGATGCCTTAGCCAAATTAAAGGGTATCAGAGAAGAATTTCAAGAGTTTTGCCAACTAAAAGGGAACGTATCGGAGGCCGATACACGAGCAAAAATAGTTGATAGCATTCTTACCGAATGCCTCGGTTGGCCAGAGTTGTCGATACAACGGGAACGCAGAGTTCACGAAGGCTATATGGATTATGAGCTTGAAGTTCGAAAAAAGCCCTTTATAGTTGTCGAAGCTAAAAAAGCTGGAATTCCTTTTGTATTTCCAATTCAAAGAGAGCAACGTAGATCTCTAAAATTAAATGGATCTGTCCTTACAAGTCCAGAAATAAGTGAAGCTATATCTCAAGTCCGATCTTACTGTGATAGTGCGGGGATTCGGTACGCAATTGCAACTAATGGTTATGCTTGGATTGTTTTTCGCGCTATAAGGGATGATATAGGTTGGCGTGAAGGAAACGCGATTATATTTCCAAGCTTGGAATACATGATCGACCATTTCACCACATTTTGGAACTTGCTTTCTTTCGATGCGGTTTCTCGGGGTTCGTTAGACGCTGAATTTGGCTCTCCACTACGAGCTTCCCGCGAAAGCCATCGTGTTAGCAAAATACTGTTCAATGCAGATTTACCATTACCACGAAATAGGTTGAACACATTTATACAGCCTCTCGTCAAACTTGTTTTCGAAGATATAACTGGAGAAAATCAATTGGAGACTCTCAAATCGTGTTATGTCCATTATGAAACTCTCAAAGTAGTAGCACATGATATCGACGTTACAATAACTGATACAATCCCTGCTTTTTTAAGAAGAGAAGGGACTGAGCCATTATTTCAGAAAAAGGATAGTGCTGGTAATTTTGGTCAGATGGTTGTTGATGGCGTAAATACTTCTGTAGGCGAACTGTGCCTTTTATTGGGGGGTATCGGTTCAGGTAAAACAACTTTCCTCAAGCGCTATCAACTTGATGTAGGACGTGAAACTTTAGATAAATATTCTATTTGGTTCTATGTGGATTTTCTAGCAGCTCCTTTGATACCATCGGAATTAGAGCCATTTGTTTGGCAAACCATCCTAGAACAATTGCGAAATCGCTATAGTCATTTACGACTTGAAAAGCGCAAAAGCGTTAAACGTGCATATGCAAAAGAAGTAGAAGCTCTCAAAGAAACAGGACTTAAGCCTTTTAGAGAAGGTTCCTTAGAATATGAGAATAAATTATCTGAAAATTTGGGGAAATGGCAATCCGAAACATCGGCTTATGTACCGCGTCTGCTGAATACATGCATGTCGCGCAAGAATAAAAAAATTGTGCTTTTCATTGACAATGTTGACCAACTTTCACCAGAATATCAGGCAAAGATATTTTTGTTAGCCCAACGCATTACACGAATCATCGGCTCGCTTACAATAATTGCATTGAGGGAGGAGTCATATTATGTCGCCAGTATTCAAAATAGTTTTACAGCATATACTAACAGAAAATTTCATATAGCTTCTCCACGCTTTTTGCATGTTATTAATAATCGCATTAGGTACAGTCAGGATATTTTGAAAAAAGCAAGTCTAGGCTCTTCCGGTTCTAATATTTCTCAAGACGTACAAAATACAAGAGATATTTACGATTTGCTTACGATCGTCAATAAAAGTATTTTCAGCCAAAATCGAAATATCGTGCGTTTTATTGAGGCTATTTGCTTCGGCAATATGCGAAGAGCTCTAGAGATGTTTGTAATGTTCTTGACTTCAGGCGCTACGGATGTAGATAAGATGCTTAATATATTTAGACGTGATGAGAGTTATTTTGTAGGATTTCATGAGTTTATCAAATCCATTATGCTTTCGGGGAGAAAATATTATAAAGAGGAACAGAGTCCGATTCTCAATGTCTTTGATTGTGGCTTATATAGCAATTCCAGCCACTTTACGGCACTTCGAATATTGCATCTCCTACTTTCATATCGTTCTCAGTCATCTAGGGAAGGTCAGGGATATATAGAGATTACCAAGATTCTTTATTCGTTTGAAGAAATTTTCGATAACCCCGAAGACTTCATTGTAACACTTAATCGCTTGTTGAAATCACAATTAGTAGAAGTCAACACCAGATCGACGGAGTCAGTCAATGATGCTAGTCACATTAGAGTGACGTCGGCTGGTTGGTACTACCATAAATATCTCGTCCGCTCCTTCTGTTATTTAGATCTAGTTTTGCAAGACACACCATTTAATAGTGCTGATATTGCTAACAAAATAAAAGAATCTGTATATCTTGTTGATAACCTCTATGATCGAGAGGAAGAAAAAATTAAGCGTGTAGAAACTAGATTTGCTAGAGTAAACCTGTTCTTAGATTATCTTAAAACAGAAGAAATTAAAGAAAACGAGCGCTTCCAGCTAAATACCATAGACAATATTCTCACAGAACCGATAGTTGACTCAATCAGAGAGCAATACGAGAAAGAGCGTGAATGGATACGAAAAAGGATTAGGGAAAATCGTGAACGGTACAGCGATGAGACCACTCTGGGAAGTCTTTCTGAAGATCGCAGCTTATTAGACAATAGAACAATTACCGAAAGTGACGATTTGGCCGCAGGAGGTTTATCGGAAAAATAGCTATGCCAGAGGGACATAGTCATTAAAAAGCCTATGGTTATAATATTTTTTAAGGGTGCATCGGAAGCAAAAAAAATCACATGATGTTCTTTTACATAACAAACTTCCGAATATCCCAGGAACCGGTAGTCAGTGCACGGAAAAACCTTTAAAATCGATGACAATAAGGGTGATTATATCAAATAATGAGGAACAATTCCCGTGCGGAAACAAAAAAGGGAAGCTATTGCGTCAAAACGGAGCTATGTTTCCGAGGGGCCTGGTATGCCTGATCTATACGTGCGATGCCTGTCATGCCTTCCTTACATTCAAATAACGTGATCTTTAACAACAAAACCAATTATATTAGAGAAAGAAGATGATATCTTTTGCCAAAGCAAAAAAAGGATTCCATCGACTCCAGACACCATGCTGAGTCATCTGAGCCTTTAAATTTCAATGCAGAGAAAGCGCAGAGCTTTCTCCGGGAGCAGGCCAGCCTCAGCACCGAGCAAAATACCGACGCCTCATGGGTCAGGCTATTTCGCTCTTTTTCTAAAGTATGTGAGGGAACAAGTAGAACACATATCGCATTCCTCGGCACGGCTTTACTTGCCAAGTCTTTAGACATAAATATTAATGTTTTTTCGGTCAAAGCGAGGGAGGGCTCTCCTGGAGCTTACTCTACGCGTAGCCTGGGCCACGGCGTATTGGTTCCATTATCGACCGAGCTTGGCATAAATCTCGGTGTAACAGGTCGCGAGCCTCTCAACAACCAGCCATATTTTCAAATCGACCGTGTATCCCGAAATATTACGGTCCATGCGAAGGCAAAGCCTGCTGTTGAGATGCTCTGTGATATATTAGACAAGCTGGCGGTGATTGATTCTCTTGATGAGATGCGTCAAGCGCTCCGCTCCTATATTTTTGTTCGCAGAGGTTATGTTCCCCATTATCCTGAGCGCACAAAGCCTCTTTCAAGCATCAGCCCTGACGAGATAATCTCCATTATCGAGCACTTTGTCAGTGAAGACACTGAGGGCGGCAAAAGGGCTCAGGCAGTTGTGGCAGGCCTTTTAGATTTATTTGCTGGCACCGAGCGCGTGGTAACAGATAGAATAAACGATCCAGATCGTCATCTCCCCGGTGATGTAGGGGTGAAAAGCCACGATCAAGGCTGGGAAAAGATCTTCGAGGTAAGAGACAAGCCGGTCAAAGAGTCCGACGCCTATATTTTTGCCGAGAAAGCCCTCAAAGAAGGCATATGCGAAGCGGCAATAATCGCTGTCGCGAAAAACCAGCCTAAGATAGACTTTGAAAAGATTCGCCTTCGGGCAAAGGAGCGGGGTCTTGGTCTCTCTTTTTTCACTGAGTGGCACTCCTTCATAAAGCAAGTTCTCTTCTGGAGTGAGCTTCCACAGCTTCATAGTCCCGAGATCCTGGTAGATTTAATTTACACTCGCCTGATCCAGCTTGAAGTCTCACAAGAAGGTGTACAATCTTGGATCGATGCTACGGGCTCTCAAGAATAGCAGGTGCTTAACTAATGGGCCATGCAAATATCATATCACTCATCGAGGGCCCCATAAGATCTTTTGTCCGCGAGCAAGGGGCGACTGAGGGCTTTACAAAAGATCTGGGTCATTCTTTCTTAAAGCTTGCCGTTCATAACAGCCAGCTCAATGGCTATAAGTCCAGTGACTCCCAGTCTTTTCTTTCTCTCTCAAATATAATCAGCAGCTCTGGCTCCTTTCACTCCGCAGAGCTTCAATTGTTCTTCTGGGCCGGCTCCCGTCTTGTTCCTTTCCAATGCTTTTCCAAGTCTGACATCGCTTTTTTGTTGAAGCTCGAGCACCTCGTCGGTCACATTGACTTCCTTCCACCCCTCGAAGTGATTCGAAAGCGCGGAAAAGATGATATCTCCCTTAGGCACTCAAAAATCGAAGAGCTTTATACGGCCATTGATAACGCTTACGCCAGTCTTTACTATATTTATGAGGACGCGCTGCTCGATTTTAACACTATTGACGAATCAAAGTGGCCCTCTCTCGAGCTCGGCCAGGGCGTGCTTGATCTGCTTTTAAAAAACGACGAGAAAGGAATAAAGCTCGGAAGCCATTTTGATGCAATAGTAAAAGTCGGCGTCTTTCTAAAGCCAAGCTTTGCTGCTTTTCTCTGGAGAAACAATGGTCTCAGAAGGCTTCTTGACATAGACCCTGAAGAATTGCAAGAGATTATAGACTCTTTGTGAAGCCTCGTTGCACTTCCTTCAGCTCATTGTTGCTTTGCTATGCATAACTGAGCTCGGGCTCACGTACCAGATTCTTTTCATCTTCTCTCTTCGCTTTTTTCACCCTATTTCCATTTCCTTCGCCTGGGTGATCCGGGTGATCGCCCTGTAGATAATGATACTCTTCTGGCACCAATTCTACAGGCTCAGGTGGTGGTATAGGCCTCTTATAGGTTATTTTAAGAGTCGGGCTCTCACTCTTTGACATCCCGAAAAACTGCTCTCCAATCTCTCGGGCCAAAATCTCGGCAATGAGTGAAGGTACCGCATTGCCGATCTGCCTCTGGATGGACAGGCGAATCCCGACGAAATTAATATTATCAGGGAAAGTTTGAATTCGTGCCATCTCCCTCACGCTCAAGAGTCTGTTCTTCCAGTGAAAAGGTCCTATCGCTGGCCCAGGCTGTGCCTGTATCGTCCAGGATGGCTTATTTTTAGCCAGTTTTAGAAGGAAGCTCCAATACTTGGCACGCCATCCGAACAGGGGCAGCCCTCCTTTGCGATTTGTATGCCAAAGATAGTTCTCTCCCTCCGGTATCGAGGGTAGAAGGGTTGCCCACCGTCCCCTGACTTTCAAGCTCTCTGCCTCTGTAGGCTTAATATCTCCTATTGCATCCCAGGCGGTAATTTTGGGTAATATCTCGTGGCCGAGGAGACTCAATTGCATCGTATTCCTTTCTATCAGATCCCCATGAGTCGGCTCTGGAAATTGGAAGCGCTCCCCTTCCCTGTGCCCGATAAGGAAAAATCTCGTTCTTGCCTGGGGCACGCCATAATCTGACGAGTCAAGCACACGCCATGATAATTTGTATCTCATCCCGGTCTGACGATTAATCTCCTTTGTCAGCCTCTCGAGCAAAAGAAAGCCCTCTTCTTTTCCAGAAAAGTTAATCCCGTGGACATTTTCCAAGAAGAACACCTTGGGCAGCAAATCAGACACGCACCGCATATATGCATAAAGCGTATTAGCTCTTTTATCGTTAAGTCTCAGCGTGTCTCCGTTGACCCAGTATCCAGATTTTGAAAACGGCTGGCATGGTGGCCCTCCTATCAGTACATCAACTTTCCCCTTTTTGATCCCGGCCGTCTTCAATATCTGTTCACTTGAGACATCGTTTATATCCTGACAGATAACGGGCCAATCTCTATTTTTCTTAATTGTCTCACAACAGTCACTATCCATCTCTATAGCGACTCTTGTTGTAAATCCAGCAGCCTCGAAGCCGTAGTCAAGTCCACCTGCTCCCGTAAAAAGACTTATCACGTTAAGCTTAGGCATATATTCCTCCGTTTCGGTCGTCTGTATTCTTAGTCTTTTACTCATCACACATATCAAGCACTTCGTTATTTCGCTTGTTTTGATCCCTGCAAAACATCTCTAACGCATCTCGCCGCCGTTCCAGGATCCCGCTTAATATCGGACTCCCATATTCTTATGATGCTCCAGCCGGCTTCCCGAAGAATCTTGTTATGCTCCAAATCCCTTTCAATATTACAGAAAATCTTCCTGATCCAATAATCTGCATTAGCTCGTCTTAGCAGCTTTTCTCTTAATTCCGGCCAATCTCTCCCGTGCCAGAAATCACCATCACAAAAGACCGCTACTTTTTCCCTCATGAAGGCGATATCAGGCTTCCCTACTACCTCTTTTACATTTTTTCGATAACGAAGGCCCAGCTTCCAAAGCTCCCTCCGCAAAATTATCTCCGGCCCTGTATCAACGTGCCTATTCTTCTTTTTAGCTCTTGAGCTCGCCTCGCTTGATGGCGAAAGCTCTTTAAAGCTCGGCGTCTTCCTTTCCAATACTTTCTCCCGGGTTTTAATGATTCCTCGCTCTAAGCGTCTTCTCTTAATGCTCTAAACAGCTCTCCTTTTCCCTCCAAGCCTCTAAGCTCTATTGACTCTGTATGACTGAGATCCGCCTTAAATCTGAGATTGCTGACTCCCTCTGGCAAATTTCCTCTGATTGCAGGCACTGCCATTGAGTCAAAGAACCTTAAAGAAGACTCCGCCACTTCTAAATCGAATTTTACGTCCCCTGCTTGCCGCCATGCATTGCCAAGCGTTGAGGCAACTACCTCATCAATCCTGCCGGCGAGCCTTATATTATTTCCCAGTTTTGCTCGAATCTCATCCACAATATCGAACACGCTCATTCCTATTCCCGCCTCTTCAACACACATGGATGCAATTAATACCTTTGTCTTATCAGGCGGATTGAGCTGCTCAAACGAAAAGCTGTGTATTCTTAAAGACCTTGTTGTGCTTTTTACTTCTATTCTCTCGCTTCCAGCATTGAAATCGTACCTGTCTCCTGCTGTGCTATGCCATGCCTGGGCCAAAAAATCGGGATTTGATGCTTTTAAAATCAAATAAAGCTCTGCCCACAGTCCTTGTATTGTTTTTCTCCCGGGCGTATTAATTAGCCTGAAAAGCTCCATTAATGTTTTTACAGCACAAGATATATCTTGATATGTTAGCTTTGTGTTCATTTCTTGTATAATTGGCATAAGCACCCGTAGAAAATATTCCTTCAGCATTCTTTCTGCATTGACACAGCGAATTATCGAAAATACTCCTTGATGGGTTGTTTCATCCGGTTCCTGTATTTTACACTCAACGCCATGATCTGCCACTATGTGCTCAAGTGTTATGGGTAGAGGTCGAAGATTTTCTTTGTCTGATACCGACAGCAATAAAGCAGGGTTTCTTTTTGCATCTTTAGCGATAAAAACCCCTAGCCTACTAGGTATAGGCATAGCTATGAAATGCTCTCCCTTCCCTTCTATCTCATGAGGGGCATTCAGTGCCTCAAAGATCTCAATTGGGCTAAGCTCATTTAAGCTCATATTCTAGTTCCCTTGTGGCTGATCAAGAAAGTCTCGACCAATTTCCGCCGTAACCCACACTGCAATATGTGGAACTCTTTCAGCAAGCACCGGACCACCTCTGTTTTGTAGTCTAAGGTATCTTAATTGCACAGTTATCCTATCACTATCTTTTATATCCCTGTCTCCCGGATATGTGAGGTCTCCTGAGGCATATTGCCTGCCCTGAAATACCTGCACTATTCTATCATTCTCATAGCTACGCCTGAAAGCTTCTCCTCCTCCCATTAGAAAAATTGTGCAGCCTTCGTTTGGCTGACTATCAAGATGAAACTGTATAACTCTTAAAAGCTTTGAGATGTCCTGGGAGTCTTCAAGAGTCCGTATTCTGAATCTAGTCAAAAGCTCTTCATGTACTATTCGTAAGCTTAAGCCTCTATCGATAAGGTTTTTGTTAGATCCTTGGCGTGTATCAAGACCCTCATGCTCTACAAGGCTTAAGCTCTCTAAAAATCTTTCAAAAGTCTCCCTGTTTTCTTGCAGTATCTCCTCGATATTGTGAGCCCCTTCTGGAAAGACCCATCTGTTTACAAAGCTCCGGCTCTGATAAGGTATATCAATAACGCTGTTTCTCGTTGGTCTCGTGCCTCTTCTCAAGAAAAACTGCCTTCTCCATTCACGTAAAGATCTTCCAGATCTACTATGCTCTACTAGCTGTGATCTAACATCTTCTTCATGCTCAACATATTCGTTAAAAGCATCTCTTATATACTGCTCTAAAAATATACGACAATATCCCCTGTATCCACGCTTATATCCAAAAAATCGGGCTCTTTGCTGTATTGTATCAGCATTTCTCATGCCTGGTCCCCGTGGCATATATGTCACCGTAAGCCCCTCAACAGTGAAGCCACGATCCATTGCCTGTCCTCCAACAAGTATCCAGTAAGGAGTATCACTCCATACGATTGTTCCTCCACGCACGCTGTTAACTTCCTTTACAGTAGTCCTTCGCACAGCATGAGGGATTCTTTGCTGCAAGTCTTCAAAAGCAGGCAATGTAGGCTCTGTTAACCTCAGATCTTCATAGTCTGTCCGAAATAGCTCGAGCAGCTCCTCACGATCCCTCGCTCCTTCTGATTGCTCAAGGATATTCTGCCAAGTCCGTCTAGCATTTTCTACCCACCTATAATATTGTCCATGCTGATTTGTAAGCCGTGAGGGATGCACCATCATTGAGCGATTAGGTATTCGATCCCCCGTGAATAGATGCGCAGCCGCTCCTATAAAAAATATTCTCATTGCTCTTAGAAGGCTTTGTGGAGGCCCGACTACTTGGTTATCTCCTGTTGGTATCTCCTCCTGTGGTATTATTCTCACGAGCTCTTCACGGCCCGTAAAAAATTCTCTCCCGCCAGTGTAGTCTTCTCCTGGTGTAACTGTTTCTGCAAAATTCGGCGACAGAACATCAACTATATTTATTAGCAATGGTGCCTGTGGAGTTGCAGTATACTGTAAAAAGCTATGGTGAGGTATATGATCTTTTAAGGTAATAAGTCTCCTGTATGTTGTGCTTTGATCTTCTTGATTGATTCTTGTATTAAGCCCTGCTTGATCTCCTTCGTCATCTATTATAAGTGTTGGAACTCCATTTAAGTCGATACTCTGCAGCACATCAATAAGATTTTGTAAATGTTGATGGTGCTTCATTACCGTAATCAAAACTGTTCTTCTCTCCCCGGCTGGAACGCTCTGATCTCGCCATTCTGCTATTTCGTTTCTAATTATCTGATGACTGTTGTTCTGAACATTTGGATCCGGTATGTGCCTCCATAGCCTTCTCTCTGTCCTACTATTTATTCTCAGATCATTTATGAGCCTATCCCGCGACTGCTCCAACAGTTGTATTGATGTTCCTGCAACAACAATAACCATCTGATAGCCATTGTCACGGGCCATTGCTGCAACGGTTGTGAATGACATCGTTTTTCCACTCTGCACATACCCCACGATCAAGCCGGTTAAGTTTCCCTCACTCTCATAAGGCGGCACACAGCGCCCCAGTATTCTCGCTGCCTCCCTTAAAATCGTATCTCTACTGTCAGAGGGTAGCTCTAAGGCATTTGCTTCACTGCCTAAGCGGGGACTCCATCTTCCTGGTCCTGTGCACGGCTGTCCTGTGACTTCTATGAAAGTCTCACCCCGCCCATTTATATCCCCAACATCTATTGTCATTTTTCCCCCTCCTTTTAAGGCCCTGATAGACCGTTTCTGAGCAGCTCATTTATATTTCTTATTGCCGTGCTCGTCATTGTTGCTCCCGCATCTCTAGCTACTGTTTGTGCTAATCCTATCGCGGCAGCCACCCTAAGCAAAGCCTCCATATTCTCAGAGCCTGTGCCGCAGAATCGATCCATGAAAGGATGAGTTATTGACATTCTAATTCCCAATCTGCGTCTCTTCCGTTCATCCTCTGATTCACATTGATCGCTGATAGTAATCCAGTCTCCTATTGCCGGGTCCATAGTAATCTCGATGATTATCTCCCATGGCTGTCCATTTAGCTCAACGTCAATCCTTCTCGTTGACGCACTCAATCTCGTTTCTGGCAGCTCCTCCGGTGGTGGTCCTTTATCCGGCTCTTTATTTATTTGCTCCTCTATGACAGGCGGAACTTTTCTTTCTATCACGGCTGCCGTTCTTTCTGTTGCTCTTTCTGCCCCATCCTTAAGAGCTTCGCGCGATGCCCTAACACGGTATTGTTCAGCTTGCTCGAGCATGTTTAGTGGCGGTGCTTCTAAGTGTTCTTTAAGTAAATCCAGAAACACATCCTCATTCTCATCCCATCTAAATCCATCCTTGGTATGACTTATCTCGAATCCCTCAAGATGAAGCTCTCCAAACAAGCGCTGATAACGAAAGCTATTCGTTTTCCCAAAGATATATTCTGGCCTATACGTCTCGTCTCCACTGCCCTGTATCAGTCTTTTTCTTCTAAACAGTGCGAACCCTGCATTTGTAGTAGAAGCCCTCGCCCTCAGTGCAGCAAAGCCCTTTGCTTTTTGTCCTAAACCAAAGTCAAACTCAATATCCTTACGCCACTCTAAAGGCGGTCCTGACATATCTCTATAATGCGGCACGGTCATTATCTCTGGATCTTCATATATAAGCTTTTCGTTATCAAAGCTTAAACATAGAAACCCTTGTCTGAGAAATACCCTGTATATGCTTTTAATATGGTCTTTAATCTTGCTTAAAGTTCGACCATGAGGCACTTGATTTAGCCCTGTAAGTATGATCTCTGTATAGTGAAGGCCTTCGGGGACTTCTCTGGTAGTTATTTCTAACTCTTCTATTCTATCCTCTACAATCTTGTGAATATCAAACATAATTGTCCGCTCAACTGGCTCCCCCAATGCGGTAGTTCTAACGCTCCACTTTCTTGCAAACCAGCACGCAGCACTCTTCATGCCCATTCCAAACTCACAAAGCCCTGTTCTATCCGGTGGTATCTCCGCTGGCCTGAATGCTCTTGCATATTCGCTCTCATAAATCCCTGCAGCATTATCTCTTATTATTATACGACCACTGTCTGTGTTATCAGTCTCAATATCCACACGCAACAGAGTCTCTTTTCCTTCTTCACTATTTATCTTGTCTCTGTTTGTTAGAAAGCTCTGCACTGAGTTGTCAACAAACTCCGCTAGTGCATACCAAGGTCTGTAGTTTAAATGCCGTAGTACTGATAAAATGCTTACCCCAGGCCTAATATTTACTTTCTGAACACCACAAGCCTCTCTAAGCATTTTTCCTCCTATAAGCCCAACTACACAATGATGACCCCTGTATTTAATCGACAGAACTTTCACTATAAAAGACTTTTTCTTAATTACTATAAGTTCCAGGAAGCCCATAGAAATAACTAACTGGCTTCAAAGTGCCTTTTTCAATATCCCAAGGCTGCAATAACCTCACATTGCCGCCCCGTACTTGAATGGGTTCTTTCGGCAGAACCTCCACATCGCCCACAACAAACAAAATCATAGAATCCTTGTGCTCTCTAGCAAAGTGTACCTCATTGAATGTAAGCACAACTTCCTCTCCGCAACCGCTGGTTCCCTTCACCTCTATATGCCAAGTCTCCAATCCTTTGACGGCCTTCAAGTCGTAAGGTTGAGTTAGATGACTGTCCTCTACTCGATAGCCCTTGTTCCGAAAAAACTCGATTGCCGTTTTCATCGCATAATCTTCGATCTGCCTCCGGACCTCGGGCGAAGCAATAAAACCCTGTCCCTTTCGCCGTGCGGACGCCATCTCTGCCGCACCTGCTATTTCCAGTTCCATTACAATTCTCTCAGCTTTGTCAATCCGGCGAAGATGAAAGTGGGCCGGCTTATCTCCGGTATGTGATACATACCGGAAGGTGCCTTCATAACGGAATCCCGCTCCTTCGTATTGATATTTCTTTTTCCGGTAGAATACTAGGAGCTCATCGCCCGCCTTCTCATGCCCGATAATCATCGGATTAGTGCGCCCCTGGAGCTGCCCATCCCAATATAAGTCATCACCATTCAGCAAATCGCTGTATTGCGTCCTGTCATTGGTCTTATTCTCCGTAATAAAAAGCCATATTGAGCGATAGCCTTTGGGCCTAAAGACGCCCGTCTTCAGCGTCGCATCGTTTATGCCGAACTTCGACATTAAATCTTTTCTGGTATAAATCCAGCCTAATTCAAGCGAATCAGAAGACTTCATCGCTCTTTTCCTTCCTCGTTTATAGAAATTGCTTTGATTCTTAAAACTCTTTCTATTGGCCTTACTAGATTTTTCCCGAAGATTTTGCATAAAATTTCTATTGTTTCCCCTGCCAAGTTCTTTAATAAAACCATTCTAATCGGAGTCTTGAAAGCTTCCGTTGGTATGTAATGTCTTATATTCCCGATCTTCTGTGAGATCGAAACAAGAACATCATCGCTCTGAATATCAGGATAATTCCATGTTTCATATGGAAAATCTATTTGGGGCAGTAAACCATGATTTGGCTTGGGGCAAATTTTCTCGGGTATAATTAACCCGTCTATCTTCTTTATCTCCAATTTTACCGATGCATCTTCAATATATGCGCGCCCATTGTTCAGTATGGTAATGTTAATTGTGTGTGCGTTTATTTCAAAAAATTCGTAAATATCATCTTCTTTGTATGTTTCTTGGACCTCTTTAAGATCTTGTTCTAACTCTTCAATGCTTCTTTGATCATACGGCCTAGGTGACAAGTCGCTTGATAGTCTGGGCAATTGTGCCATCTGGATTTGATTCTGTAGTGCTATTCTAGAAAATACGTTTGTTAAACTTGACAAGTGGTCGGAGGTTGTGGTATTCAGCTTTTCCTGGACAATCCTTTCCTCTTGCTTTTTTTCTTCAAGTATTTTCTCTATTTTTTCTGCCGCTCTTTGTGAAGGCAATCTTTTGCCTCCATTTATCGTCAATGTTATTTCCCGTTCGTAATCAGTTCCTGTAAAACCTAATTCTACACACCCATCAAAAATATCAGCCTTTTTCCTTTTCTCAAAAATTCTTTCATAGTCTCTTCTTTCCATTTTCGGCTGGTATGTGCCTTTTCTTATAAAGCTGTCACCTTTCTTAAGTTTGTTATAATCCTTTTTCATCATATATGGCTGATCCTCCTCACGCGCATATATCTTAAAGCACCCCAAAAGTTTCCCCTCGAATTCGTATGGTACATAATCAAAATTTATATCAGGTTCTATATTTTCTCTGATAATTTGCTGATAAGTCGCAGAATCTACAAACTCCGTTCTATCAATTGGCAAATATTGCCGACTCCCATCAGGACAATGTTTAACGCCAACAATTATATATCTCTCATTATTGAAGTCCGCATTTGCAATCGCCATAATGTCCTTTATTAATTCTTCATATTGATCTTTCTTATATTGGACTGCTTTAAAATCCAAACCCGTATGCTCATTCTCGTACCTTACAATATCTTCTATACTTACCATATCAGACTCCAAAACTGCACCATAATAAGATACAATCTATTATTATCCCGACAAAATCTCTCAAGTCCCTTTTTCTGCCGCCTCTTCTTTAATCTTATTGTGCACGAGTGCAATAAGGTTAGCCGGCTTAGGAATTTCCCGGGGGGCAGGGATAGCTGCTTTTTAGGATAGTAGCTTGTGTTGTAAATTGTCACTTCTGTGTTTTTGGGAGAAACTTTTCTTGCATCCGCTCCTTCAGTTTGGATAATAGTTCTGAACCCTTCGCTACTTTGTCTGTTCCACCCAAGCCGGTATATTCTTTCAAAACGAGATTATATGAACTCTCCATGACTTCTTCCGATAATGTCACACCAGCAAGCGATGCAATGGGAGAAGCCATTGGATCGGAATCTTGTAGTGCCTCCTGCGAGGCGCACATCATAATGTAGAATTTGATATTATTTTTGTCTGTAACAGAGAGACTAACCCCCAAATTGTTCAAAAAGGCTTCAACTTGTTTCATTAGCTCAGCGCAAGCACGATAGATTTCTATTGGCTGTCTAGAATCGAATAGATTAATATATTCTTCATCTCTTTTTATGAGCGATGACGGACGAGCTCTTGCCATATCAGGACGCTTTAAAGATATTGCCATAACAGCCTGCGCCATTTGAGGTATACTGATGATACGGTTTATCTGTTTGCCTTCATTTTTATAATAATTCTTCCGGCGATCATAGTATAATCCGAACGGTTTCAAATATTCTTCAATGTCCCTGTGGATTTTGTCAGTGGCTCTAAGGGACGCTGGTGGTATGATTGTCTGACTATTCGTTGCTTTGATAATTCTATCTCTGCTTTCAGGTTCATTTGGTACGATCACCCTTATTTGCAGATTCCTTTTCTCATTTTCTGTATTGTATTTTTTGAAATAATTGTAAATTTCTGTTGAGGTTTGCAGCCCATTAACAATCTCGGGGTTCTCAATGGTTAGCGCTTTCCCACTCTGAGTGGCTCTACTTGATAAAATTGTGATCCCATTGTTTAGCCACCAGAAATCCTCGCTAGACTGGTCCTGTAAAGATGTTTGAATTTGATCATTAACCTCGGTCTTACCCTGATAGTCCCTAACATTAGCTTCAAAAATATACCTGATTAAGTGGCCTTGTGAGTCAGTGATGAATTTAAAGAAATCCTTGAGAGAAACAAGGCATACAAAGGCCACCGCTCCTGTCGCGGAAATAGGGTTTTCTGATAGATTCAATACATATGAATTGGAAGGTGTCCTTCGCGCTAACATAAGCAATTCAGATGCCCCGAGAAACTCAAATGTAAAGGCGGCAGCGGAGAAATGCTTTTTTATTACATCCTTAAGCTTATCGACTTTTCTCTGGACGTTTGGATGAACCTCATCACCGAGGGTGGCATAGAAATAGTGCATATGGAGTTGAGGAAATTTTGATGCTAGATTTTGATATATACTCCTAAATCTTTCAATGGTCTCTAGGAGGCTCTTGTTATAGACTGTTTTGAGATCCGTAATCGTCTGTGATAGATCAAAAAGCTCATCTGTAGCGGAAATATATTTGTCTATTGCCGCCTCTGAAAATCCATGGGAAATTTTACTTTGGATTATATAGAGTTCGATTGTGATATTCTTCTTCAATTTCATTTCAGAAAAATCACTATCCTCCTGGATTAGCTCGCCATTGACAAATAAATAGAAAGAGTCAATTCCCCCATCACCTCCACCCCCAATATTCCCGGATTCAATTTCATCGTATGAAAGGTCATAATCCTTGAGAATCTGTTCTGCTGTAAATATCTCAAAGTAAAATGACCGCAAGCTGGTTGGAGCAACCGCTTGGCGTTTTTGCTCCAGAACCTGATCTAAAATGATCCTGTCATTACTTGTCACTTTGTACTCCTCCGGTTCAATGACTTTTATGATGCGATGACTCCATGGCACTTTTCGTCACCGAACTATCGATTCCAACCGCATATTTTCCTTTTAACTTCACCCGAAAAAAGGGTGACATATTCTCACTTATCGATTGCAACCGCTCTTTCAGTGACAAAATATTCCCAAAGTTTTTCAAGCCTCACCAGCCCGCCTTTCCAGCCCCTCCCCGCAATCGCCCGCTTATCGCCGGCTCAACAGGCTCCCCCAGTCAGCTCTCCACACCGCGCCGTCTTCAGATTCCTCACCCCCGCAGCCCTGAACCGCCCGCACCACAAGACTCCCGCTCCTCCAGGCACATCTTTATCACATCCCTCGTATTCTCCACCGCCTCCTCAAACGTGTCGCCCTGGGTATAGCACCCCTCCAGGCTGGGGCACGAGGCGACATACCTGCCGTCCTCATCCTGCTCTATCAACACCTGCACCGTGTAGTTCTTTTTCACCTCACCAGCCCCTTTCCCATGCAGAGTCCTCTCAGAATTCCCGCCACGCCCGTAATACACTATATTACGAAAACGCCACCCGCGCGGCTTTCTGCACCATTCTGGTGAACTTCTGCATCAATTCCGGTGCACTCTGCATCAGCCTGCATTACTTCCGTATCACCTTGTAGTACGGCGCCGCGGCCCTCTACGGCTCGACTCCCCTCCATTCACGCTCTCCACCCATGCCTCAGCCACGGCCTTCAGGCGGTCGCGCTTCGCCAGGTCAACGTGGATCCCATAGGGCTCACCCTTAATCCCGTCGGTCTCTTTCATCCAGTTGTTCACCTGGGCCTGCTTATACTGGCTGTACAATCTCAGGTCCCTCTTCCCCCGCGCGATCTCCTCCGGCGTGAAAAGCCGCTCAAGATCCTTCTGGGTCCCATTGAGCTTCACGAAATCCACGTTATCCTTCCCGAAGAAAATGCCCTCCTTCAGCTTCTCCTCGAAGCTCTCCGCTATCTGGAAGCCCCAGGGGTCATAATCCGTGAGGGCGCCCACCGCCACGGACTTCACCTTCTTCTTCAGGCGCCTCACGAAATATTCCATCGCAAGAAGGCTCGGCTCACCCTGGGACGCGATCACCGTTATCTTGTACTTCTTCGAAAGGTGCTGGCAGAGCCACCAGAGCCCCTCCTTCTCCGTGTAGAAAATCACCCGCGGCCGGTTCTCTCCTATGGTCGCCCAGCCCTCGCGGGGATCCAAGAAGGCGAATTCCTCCTTGAAGCGGAACACCCCCGCCTTCACAAAGTCATCAAAGACCCCCGTCGTCGTGTTGGTGATATACTGCTCGCGGGCTGCTTTCGAGACCCGCCGGCACACCTCGCGCTCCCTTTTCCCCAGCCCCCTCATTCCCCGGGCTCCCCTTTCGACAATTTCCTTGAGCCTCCTCATCCCCTCGGAGACCCCGGGGAGCTCCACCTTCAGGATCTCATCGAGGACCTCGGGCATGAGAAGAGAGAGCGCTCCGGGCGTGAGCGCCACGTCGGACTCAAGAAGGTTCTTCTCCACATAAAGAGGCTCCACATGCCCATACCACACGGAGCGCATGTTTCCGTTAATCTTTTCATACTCTCTCGCCCTGATCTTCATCGCGATCTGCCACACGAAGGTCCGAAGAAGCCCCGTGTCGTTGAGCGAGAGCACTTTCTTCCCCTCCACCTTCTTCCACTGCTGAAAGAGCTCGATGAGGCCCTCGCGGGGGATGAGGGTCACCTCGTCCTCGATATCTCCCTCGAAGACGAGCTTCACCCGCCTTCTCACCCACTCTCTCTGCTCCGCGGAAAGCTTCGCGAAAAACTCCTGTTCCTTCTCTTTCCATCCCTTCTTTCTCACTTCCGCATCACCGCCATTCCTCTTCACTTCCGCCTTATGAAAGGATTTCCCCCGCACCCCAAGAATACCACCCTCATGGGCCACACGCAGAACAAGCTCGCTGACCTCATCTCCAAGGAGCTCGGGGTTCCCGTGAGGGTGACCCGCAAGATCCTCCAGAGGTTCCTCGACCTCATTGCCGACGACATCGTGTACACCGGCGAGATGAAGCTCCGCGGCTTCGGCAGCTTTTACGTCACCACGAGGCCCGCCGTCCACACCACCCACCCTACGACAGGGGCGCCGGTCCTCATCCCCAGGAAAAAGGTGCTGCGCCTTCGCACCTCCTCGGCCCTGAGAAAGCGCCTCAACCCGAGGGAGCCCGCGAAGCCCCTCAGGAAAAAGCCCGCAAAAAAGCCGGGGACAAAGCGCTCCTCATAGCCCTCACTTCTTACACGAAGCCTTCACCCCGAAGAATCCCGACGTCGCGATGGAAAACCACTCGCCGTTGCTGAGCTCGTAGCTTACCACTGTCACCTCGGGCGGATCTTCCTTCGCCTTGGGCTCGCACTCCCCGGCGCACACCACCCCTTTCAGGAGCAGGGGCGCCGCAGGCCTCACCTTCTCCATAATCTCCTTTACGCTCTCCTCCACCTGGACCAGGGCGCCTTCTTCCGCCTGCTTCCTCGCCTTCGCCTGGTTGGTCCTCGAGATCGGCCCGAGCTTCATCACCCACTCTTCCCCCGGATGCGCCACCACCATATTCTATCCACCCCTTCCTTTTTCAAAGCTATGTGTCTTTCAGCATACCACCGCCATATGACATCTGTATGTCACTGGGGTTAACCTTTCCCTCTTTTGTGTAAACTTTTTGTACGGG
>JAVHLC010000017.1 GCA_031082315.1 Thermodesulfobacteriota bacterium | reverse complement strand
ATCAAAGATCAATGGGAATACTTACATGCAAAAACCTAACCGGACAAAGCTGATTCCGACTATCTTATTCTCAGATGTCATATCTAAATTAACACCCTCAGAAATTTCAACAACGCCGTCAGGTTTCTGATTTCCTAATTTAATATATATAGCATCAACTTTATTATCGTAATGGACTCTCATTTCTTCCTCCCTTTCTTTAGTGGATAGTTTGTGATTACTGTTATTAAATCTTCTTCAACAGAGACGACTATCTTCAAGGGATACTTAACTCCCGGAACATCTTTCTTATCTGTTTTCCCTTAAACGTATTACACGAGGGTCTGTGGGAGTTAACGTAGTTTGAACGGTTCTACCGGTATCCTTTCCGAAATAATCAAATGCTGTCACCAGCAGATAATCTATCACGATTCTAAGGTCACGGCTCTCTCCCTCGCTCACGGTGTCGCCCGCCCAGACTACCTCCGTTTGACCGGATTCACGTAGTTTATGGGCGTCTATAACTCTTATTGATAATGACCGGGTAAGATACTGAATGGAATAAGGTTCATACCTATATACAGTTTCATAATACCACGTCTTTGAATAAGGATCATAAGCCCTGATGTCTTGAGGTCTTGAGATAAATCCTGTATACAAGGGGCCTCGACCTATCCCATACCGGAAGACAAGGTGAAAGTCCGCATTCTCAGTCGGGGAAGCCGGATAACCTTTTTCTTTGAGCAGCCTGGCTATTTTTGACGCCACCTCTCTTTCAAGGAGAGGGTTGTCAGCTTCCGGGTTCTGTACTACAAATATTGTCTTGCCGGGAACCAGAGATAGAGGGCGCGCCGGGTCCAAATAGCCGGTTACATCGATGCGGTAGGTAGCGCAGCTTGTGGTCCCAAGAATCAGACCAACGAAAAGGAAAAGTTTAAGTAGAAATCTCATAGGAATCCCTCTGCCAAATCCCTGAAGCCCCCTTTTTTATCTTACTACATCGAATCCGATCTCAACCCTCATCTTTTCCCAGTCCTCATCCAGGAGGAGAAAATAACCGAAATTGCGGTACCGGTACAAGTCTGGATCGAGACCTGGATCGTATGCCCTGGACATATCCGTGGCATAGAGGAGCTGGCCCATATAGAGGCCTTCGGCTATCTGTACTATCTCATCGATACAGTAGTTATCCGGCGGGAAGGTCTTGAGCTTGGGCCAGCGATAGTTAAACTGATAGACCATGCGTCCCTTATTGTCCGGGTTAACCGAACGTCCCTCCCGGCCGATAAAAAAGAAGCCTTTCACGTCATAGTCACGGGCCGTTATCTCTTCGGCTGTAGCCGGCTCCAATTCTATCTGGAGGGCCTTCATGGTGTCCACGGCCGCTTTCTGGCGGAATGTCCGGGTGCTGTAGGTATTGGAACCCCAGGTCGTCGGGACTTGGCCGGTCTCAAAGCCAGCCGTTATATCTTTAAGCCTTTCCACCTTACATTCTTCAAAGGTCTTGCCGGTCCAGGGCGAGAAGACCCTTACCAGGGGCCAGGGGAGGTTGAGGGCGTTGACATTCAGGCATTTAACCAGCTCCTGACTCTGAAAGGCCACCACTGCGCCGTGTACGTAACCCTGCATGTCCCGGGGCGCAATGCTACAGTTAAATATCTTTTGGAGTTTGTCAAAATACGGTGACTTTGTGCTTATGTCCTTTTGCAACTCATCCGAATAAAATTTTATCAGGTCTAAAACTGTCCCTCTTTCTTTCAGATCTCTTTCTATTTCCGCCAGCAACCGGTCTTTTGGGCCTTCCACGCATTCTTTTTTAAAAGTAAACTGGGTAAACTTTTCCGGTTGAGGTCTCAGGCCTTCTCCCTGCCTGCCGGCGACGGCGCAGGAAGAAAGAAAAATAGCCACAAGGCATAAGATTAAGATAAGGGTATTGGTTTTCATTGCGTTCCTCCTGGGCTAAGAAGATAGTTTTTTTCTTTGTTCCATTCGTCGTCCATTAACAGAAAATAGCCAAAATGTTCGTACTTGTACGCGGCTGCCGGACAATCGGGATCATAATCTTTGAGAATGTCGTCAGTGGCAAAAAGCAGTTGTCCGAGATAAAGGCCGTCGGCTGTTTCCACCAGCTCATCTATAAGATAGCGCAGAGGCGGGGAATTTTTAAGGTTTCGCCACCGGTAATTGAGCTGGAGAACCTGCTTGCCCGGATTGCCGGGATCTACTGATTCTGCCCTATGCGCTATAAAGAGCCCGCCTTTTTTATCATACCCATATTTCTCTTTCTCTGCCGGCGGCGCGTCCTTCAGGCCGAGCCAAAAGGTAAGCACCTCCGTACTCAGGACATTCCAGACCGATCCCCAGACCTCTTTAAAACAGTTTATGCCCATAAAGGTAGGGACGGCGCCTTTTTCCCAGCCTTCTGTATACTCCATAAGCTCAGCTCCGATAGCGGGTTCAAATATCTTGCCGTCCCAGGGTGAGGCCTCGCTTAGAGTTGCGCTCCAGAGACAATTAAGGAAACCGCCATAGCGATGTTCTCCCTTTTTTAAGACCAGCGCCAGGCCATAGTGATGGCCCTGGAGATCGACCGGGCGCCCCTTGGCAAAAAGCCAGGCCAGTCGCCCGAGATAGGGAGAATCCGGAGAGGCATCTTTTTCCAGTCCCTTCATGTAAAAGTGCATAAGTTCAAGGATAGACGCCTTCCCTTCCAAATCCTTCCTGATAGCTAGAAACACGGGATCGTCCTGGATGTCAGTGGTGTCAAATTTAAATTCTGTAAACTTCGGCGTGAGCTGTGGTCTTTCCGGCTTGGGTTGAAGAGTTGTGGCGCAGGAGGCAAGAAAAAGCAGTAGGATACAGGGCAGTACAATAAAAATGTATATTTTTTTTATCTGCATAATATGATCCCCCTAAAATGGCACCAGTTCTGACCAACTGAATATGTCCCGGTATTTCTTTAACTCCTGCGGTGTGAGCAAATACCTGGAAAGCCTTGAATCCACATTTTTACCAAAATTTTCCGTCTTGGAAATCCAGGTTGGGTTATAAGGAAGCAAGGAACATTTTTTTACGCCCAGCCCCTTCAGCAAGTCTGATATGGATCGCAGGTTTTCCACCGTGGCCGTAAATCCCGGGATAAGCGGGATGCGCGGCAAGACCGCCTCCGCCCGCCCGGCCAGGAGATTCTTAAGGTTGGTCAGTATCGGTTTGTTGCTCCGGCCGGTATATTCCCGGTGTTTGTCTGCATCCGCCAGCTTGACATCGAACATGATCAAATCCACATAGGGAAGTATCTTTTCCTCAAACTCTTTCCAGGCAAAAAAGCCGTTGGTCTGGATGGCCGTATGGATGCCCGAATCCTTCAACACCTTTAGGACAGCCGAGGCATAGTCCATAAAAACAGTCGGCTCACCGCCTGAAAGGGTCACCCCGCCGCCGGAGACCTCATAAAAGGTCTTATCCCTAAGGAGAATCTCCACCAGCTCATCAACCGGATAAAAGCGGCCGATCAGCCTCAGGGCGCGTCCGGGGCAGGCCTCCACGCAGTCGCCGCACCTGGTACACCTTTCCCGGTCGATAAGAAAAGGGTCTTCGAGCGCACAGGCTTTTGCCGGGCAGGCGGAGACACAATCGCCGCATCTTATACAATCCCGGGGATAAAACCCGATCTCCGGGCCAGGGTCGATGGATTCAGGGTTCTGACACCATAAACAAGTTAACGGGCATCCCTTAAAGAAAACCGTGCTACGGATACCGGGCCCGTCTTCCAGTGCGTGTCTCTTAATATCAAAGACCAGTGGCCGCGCTGTCGTCAGATCCGCCGAAGGCGTGGTTGTTAGATTCGCCGTTGGAGAAGCGGTCATTAAGGCAAATTACCGGTCAACTCCAGTTGGAGATGGTTGGCCATGAAGCCAAATTTGTACATATAATTAAGATTGCCGGTCACAACCACCTCGTTGTTCAGAAGTCCTTTTAAAATATCCCGGTTGGCCGAGAGTAAAAAGTTCATTAAGGCCCGGCCGTCTTTAAAGGATACTGTAACATTAACATCATCAGAAACTTTCTCTCCTATTTTCATATCACCATCTTCAAATTTAACCAGCACGGCCACACCGCCGTCCCTGCTCCTGAACTGATAACGCCCCCTAAAGTCTTCGATGTTCTTGCGATAGGCCGGGTCTAACATAAATTTGATCCTCATAAAGGCCAGCAGGGCCTCTAAAAACGTCTCGGCCGTCTCGTCCTCAAGGCTCTTTAAAAACCTCTCGCCGAGCCGGTCCAGGGCCTTATCCATGGATAACCCGCTTATAAATCCCTCGATATCAAACATCAGGATACCTCCCCAGATCTCACATCTCAAATCTGAAATTTCAAATTTCCTCGCCGGTAACCAGGTCATACTCTGCACGGGTAATTATCTCCTGCTGCATATGGGGATTGAGGTCCCTGAAATATGCCGTATATCCGGACACCCTCACAAAAAGGTCCGGATACTTCTCCGGAGACTTTCGCGCATCCTCTAAGGTCTTGCGGTCGATGATATTAAACTGCACCTGCAGGCCGCCCATTTTAAAGAAGGCCTCGATGGTGTTGGCAAATCGCGACATTGTAGTGGTAGAGGGGGTGTACTTCAGGTTCAGGGCATGGCCATCCGCGATTCTGGTGTGATCGAGGCGGGCCACAAAATTGAGGCAGGAGGTCAAAACCGGCGCCGAACCGGATACCGGTGTAATACCGCTGGCAAAGGGCTCACTCTTTATCCGGCCGTTGGGCAGCGCGCCGGTGAGCGCGCCAAATCCGGCATGATTGGTCATAGTCCAGTAGCCGACTGTATATTTGCCGCCCCGGTAATTTTCCTTACCCTGGAAGGTATCATGCAGGAAACCTATCAACCAGTCGGCGTTAGCCCTGGCCATCTCGCTATCCGTGCCGAACTTTTCCGGTGAGGCCTTAACCATGGCCTGAAGCTTTTTATAAGGGCCGCTCCAGTCGGCATTAATGGCCGAAATCATCTCGGCCATAGTGAACTTTTTCTTATCAAAAACGAATTCCTGAATGGCCGTTACCGAATCCACCACATCGGCCAGCCCGATCATGGCCGCGCCGGATGAGTTATAGGTGGCGCCGCCATAGATGACATCTTTGCCTTTCTCCATGCAGCCTTCCATCAGGGCGGAAAGCATGGGCGTGGGGTGTATCTCCTGGTGGGCCCGGCCTAAATTGTTATTCAAAGTTACGACTTGATTAATCAGCCAGCCAAGCTGCGTTTCCATTGCCTTTTTAAATTCTGCGAAAGAAGTCATGGCCACGGCCGGTTTTGACTTCGGCCCGATCTGTTCATCTTCGGTCAGGCGGTGTTTGCCTCCCCAAAGGGCCATCTCCATGGCCGAGGTAAGATTCATTAATATACAGCCGGTGTGACCGTAGGCCCGGCCGCTGCTTGACGGCTCCACACAACCCACTGATGAATAATCCATGGCATGCTCAAGGGATACGCCCTGCCCGGTCAAGGTCTCAACAGCGGAGACATCGTTATGGAAACACGGGGTGGCCCCGGTATTGATATTGACCTCGCAGAGCCGGTCTAAGTACTCTTTTTTGCTGACCTCCGGATAGTAGCGGGCATTGACATTGGGATCGCGGAGCCGCAGAAGTTCCGTGGCCTTAAGCATGACGTAGGTAAGATCATTTACGGCGTCTTCACCCTTCATATCCACTCCGCCTAAGGTAACGGCCTGATTAGAGCCGCTCCCTCCAAAGAGTTCTTCGCCGGTTTCCGGGCTCAAGGGCACATGGTCGGCGATCTTGAGCCAGAAGCAGCCCACCAGTTCTACGGCCTCAGCCGGAGTCATACCCCGTTTTATATCCTCAGCATAAAATGGATAGAGTACCCGATCTAATCGTCCCAGGCTCAAGGCCACATTGGCATTTTCCTGGTGCAGGGCAATCTTGCAGATCCATATAGCATTTAATGCCTCGCGGAATGTCCTCGGCCTTTCGGCCGGCACCCTTTTACAGACCTCGGCCATCTCAAGGAGCTCCTGACGGCGTTTGGTATTCACCTCTTTTGCTGCCAGCCGCTCCGCCTCCCGGCTGAGATTGGCGGCATAGCTTATGACCCCGCTAAGCGAGAGTTGCACGGCCTGATAAAAGTCCTTTTTCGTCCTGTCCTCTTTAGAGCCGCCGGACGAAAGCTCCCTTTCCCTGGCCTCTCTTATGATGTCGAGAAGCCCCCGCTCCACTACCATGGCGTAATTAGGGACGGTATGGGATATGCAATAGACCTTGGTGGCTATGTAAAAGACAATCCGCTCCATGATCCTTTGACAAAGAGGGTTGCCGTTATCCTTCCTGGCCACCTCCTGGATGGTGCGATCCGGCCAGTAAGGGAATATGTCGAAGTTTAATTCATCTATCTCTGCCCTGGTAATGCCGAAGGGATTTTTCTTCCGGCGGCTAACGGTCTCCAGTTCGGGCCAGATAGAAAGGGCCATAAAGTCCGGATAGAGGACAACGCCGATGGTCCTGGCGGTAGTTGTCCCGGCCAGGAGATTTTCATCGGCGAT
This sequence comes from Thermodesulfobacteriota bacterium, assembly GCA_031082315.1. NCBI lineage: Bacteria > Pseudomonadati > Thermodesulfobacteriota > Thermodesulfobacteriota bacterium. The sequence continues at coordinate 15,924 of JAVHLC010000017.1, read as the reverse complement.
CACCGGCCGTTTATTCTCCATAACGTACTTATAGAGCCTCCCGGCCCGCAGTTCCGGAGAATCAGCCGGATTATCCGGGTGTTTCATATAACGGGTTATGTTCCGCGGAAGCTCCACGCATATCTCCGGCCGGGTAGCAAAATGGAGTTCCCTCAGACGTTTCAGCCGGGGCAGCCTGTCCAGCGTAACGTCTTTTAGACTCAAATCATCAATAGTAACCACTGCCGCTCCTTCAAGCTTTCAGCTTTCAGCTTCCTATTTTATCTCCCGTAACCCAGAGAGGCTGACCAGACCTCGTAGTTCCTATCCCTTTCCTTCTCTTCCTCAAGATAAAAGACGATAAAGGTCATGACATGCCAGCCGATGAACTCGCAGTTTTCCTGGTCAAAAGTCGTGTGCTCAAATACCTTACGCCAGGTGCCGGTGTTGAAATAGATCTTTTCTATGACGTCGTTCCGGGGAATGGGCACGATATCCAGAGGAATCTGCTCGGTATGGTGCGTATGTCCGTACACCACATAACGGACGAGGTTGTTCTTAAGAGCGGCCTCATTATAAGCAAATCTCCGGTAATCATCGGATTTGCGGTACAAACTGCGAACAACCCAATGGCCCAGGATCTCCTGAAGCTTGCCAAAGGAAAAGCCGGAGGATAGGCGCATGGCCATCGCTAAAAAGTCCATCGTGTCCGGGCCAAGCCGGTCGTGATCCTTCACAAATTTTATTTTAAAGAATTTATCGACCAGGTCGTTCCATATAGCATGCATCCTCTGTTCGATGCCAGGGGTATAATTACAAACGCCCTGGATCCAGGCCGGGATCTCCAGGAGAGGCCTTACGTTGTCAATTTCTTTTAGGCGGTTGTACAGGTCGGTATGCGGGGCCAAAACAGGGTCTTGTCTTACGGCCTCCGGGAAACGATTTAACAGGTCAATGACGATGGCATCCCCCAGGGAGGAGGCATCTCTGTCCCCGTCATAGTTGAACTGGTCATAGTAGTCACCGTGACGCGCCATAACTCTATAACTTTCAAAAACCCGGTCATAGGGGAAGCGATTTTGGGCGTAAAACTGGGGGTCCGGCATTCCCAGAAATTGGGCTATCTTCTGGCGGGTGGAGGCATATCTGTTAATGAGCCAGTCGTGATTGCCTGTCAGGTAGGATAGTTCAACATTAACACCTAACTTAGCGCAGTGTTCCTGAAACTCTCTTATATACCCTATGGCCTTAATATTCCGCGGCTGGTTGATAATTTTGTCCACAATTTCTTCGGTATATCTTTGCAGATTCCACCCGCTTCGATCAGTGTCTGTAACTGTTGACCATGGTCTTATAGGCTTTTGGGGGTCGTCGTTTTCTTTACGCAGCCACAAGTCAGACCGGATGACATCAAATATATCTCCCAGGAGCGCTATCTCCAGGTTTTTGATATTGGATTCCCTGGGGTCTCCTGCGACATCCTCCAATATCCGGCAGAACTTGTCAAAGGCCCTGGGATCAATCGTTGTGCCTGATGATCCGTCCGTGAGATGTACATCGCTTAGAAAGACTAACATGGCCGATCCCTCCTTTTGGGCATTTTACGCCTAAAAGTTTCGCGTGTCTATTAACTTTTTCTTCTACCTCACGTTCGCTCCCGTACCCCGAGATAGAAAAAATTTTTTCGCTTAAGTAAGTCCTCCCATTAGCCGAAAAGCCATAATAAAGCATTAGAAATGTAAGGCTGCTGGATAGGCAGGAACATGCACATGCATAAGGTATTATGAAGTTGCGTGGCGAAATAGGCGTCCACCATCTTGACGAACTATATGAGCGCCTGAAGGATCGGTTTGGGGGTGCATATTGGTCCGGGCTTGACAGAAAACAGATCGGCACTTATGGTTAATGTTCATCCGAAAACCCAAAAATTCCGGATGAGCTGTCAGCACTCAGCTATCAGCATTCAGTTTAATGTCTTGTTTGTCTTAGATTTTTGCTGACAGCTAATCGCTGATCGCTGAAAGCGTGAAGCCGAAAATAATAGTTTCCGGATGAACACTGGTTAATAACAAAAGGGCCTGAAATAAATACGGACTTTGGATATGGATGACCAGGAATACAACCTGTATGAGATTATTCGAGATCCGGGGCTGTGGATTTACGAAAACTTTGACCTATCAACTGCCGGTCATTTTTATCTATATCGTTATGATGCAGGCGAAGAGACTTTCTATCGAGCTACTGTTCCGGCGGGAGCAACCGCTCCGCATTTTGGTCCGCTCGATCCCACGGAAAAAGTCCCCATCGGGGGGTGGTATGTGGTGGAAAAAAAGTCGCGCGTCCCATTCCGTCTACGATTGGTCAGCTAAAATTTGTAAGGGGGCTACGACCGTATAGGGACTTGCGTTACGTCCGGGCTATGGGGTTATTCATCATCGTTGCTGTTTTCACCCCATTGCTCCGGCAGAGGCTGAGGGCCGGGTCGAATACCGGCAATATCCGGGTCTTGATCGCCGGGCTTCAGTTCTGCATTGGATTTGTGCTGCTTGGTCTCGAGTCGGCGGGATCTCTTAGCTTCTTGTTTCTGCTGCCGCTCTTTCTCCTTTTGACGTTTCTCGAAGGTACCCCTTGATTTTTTTGCCAAGTTTTTACTCCAAATTCTTCCGGTTGTGGTTCGTTCGACAGATTCCCGGATGGGCAGCGAGGGTGCCGGTAACCTGCTCCCCGGCTCCGGATCTGTCTTATGCCAGAAATATGACGGCTACGCCCCGGCGCAGCTTCGATCGGAAGGGCTTCTGTTGTTATCTTCTGCCTCTATTCCCTCCGAAACCTGACCCCCTTCCGCTTCCGCTTCCGCCTCTGCCGCTACCGCCACGGCCACCCGAATAGCCTCCACCTCCACCATATCCGCCAGTGGTCCTTGCGGGCCGCGGGCGCGCCTCGTTCACGCTCAGGTTGCGTCCTTTAAGCTCCTTGTTGTTTAGGGCATCAATCGCAGACTGGGCTTCCTTAGCGTCTGACATCTCGACAAATGCAAAGCCCCGGGACTGACCGGAGTATTTATCTTTAACGATCTCTACGGATGTAGTCTCGCCGAAGGCGCTAAATTCTTCCCGTAAATCATTTTCACTTGTCTCGTAGGACAAGTTGCCGACATATATTTTCATTTCCAATCGCTCCTTATTATATCCAAACGGAGAATAACCGGTACTCATGAGAGCGGCTTTCTCCGTTCAAATATTCCTTGTGTCTCGTTTATTCCATTACGGAAACGTTCACCGCCTGAAGGCCTTTTTTGCCTTCGGCCAGATCGAAGGTCACCTGCTCGCCTTCCCTTAAGGACTTAAACCCGTCGCCCGAGATAGCTGAAAAGTGCACAAATACATCTGTACCATCTTCCTGGGAGATAAAGCCGAAGCCTTTGCTGTCATTGAACCACTTTACTGATCCTTTAGCCATATTATTTCACCTCCTTTCAATAATGACTTCGAGTAGGTATCTATCCGGGCAAAAAAAAACTGCATCGGCCATGATAGCCTTTGCAGTAAGGCAAATCCGGACAAAACAAACTCTTGTTGGCATTAAACACTATTCTGGAGGGGAATGCAACAAAAAACTGCGGAAATGTTAAGCCAAAACAGAAACGTCCGGTTGTAATGTCGGAGACCCGCCTTTTTCCCTTGCAAAACATTTATTCAGTTAGTATTTAAGGTATCGTAAGCATTACAGGATTTATACTTAATCGCCGTCCAGAATAAATTAGTTTCCATCCGAAAACCCAAGGATTCCGGATGGAGCAATCAGCACTCAGCTTAATGCGTTGTTTGTCTTAGGTTTTTGCTGATGGCTGACAACCGATCGCTGAAAGCTTGAAGCCGGAAACGGTAGTTTCCGGATGAAAAAAATCATACGGAATTGGACTATGATTGCCATTATCGACTACAAGGCGGGGAATCTGACCAGTGTGGAGAGGGCGGTCAGGAAATTAGGGTATCCCTGCAAAGTGACTAATAAGGCCAGGGATATTAAGAGTGCGGAACGGATTATTTTTCCTGGCGTAGGCGCGGCCGGGCAGGCCATGGCCGATTTAAAGGCCCTGGGTCTGGATAACCTTATACGAGAGGCCTTTCTGGGTGGGAAGCCCATCCTGGGCATCTGCCTGGGGACTCAGATTATCCTTGAGTACAGCGAGGAAAATGACACGACCTGCCTGGGGCTTGTCCCCGGCCGGGTGAGGTTGTTCTCCCAGCCGCTTATGGAAGGTGACACCCGCCTCAAGATACCGCACATGGGCTGGAATGGGATGAAGATCGTCCGGCCGCACCCGGTATTTTCGGGTGTGGAGGCCGGGAGCGAATTCTATTTTGTCCACTCTTATTATCCGGTCCCGGCGGATGATAATTATATCGCCGGCCTGACCGGTTATGGGCGGGAATTTGCCTCGGCCGTGGCTTATAAGAACCTGGTGGCCTTGCAGTGCCACCCGGAGAAGAGCGGCCGGGTGGGCCTTAAGGTATTGGATAATTTCTGTCGGTGGGATGGCTATGCTCAGTAAACGTATTATTCCCTGTCTGGATGTGCGGGCCGGCCGGACGACTAAAGGTATTAAATTTAAAGATAACATAGACATCGGCGACCCGGTGGAGATGGCCAGGTACTATTATGAAGAGGGCGCGGATGAGGTCGTCTTCTACGACATCACGGCCTCCAGCGATAAACGCGACATCATGATCGACGTGGTGCGCCGGGTGGCCGAAGAGATATTCATACCCTTTTCAGTAGGGGGCGGGATACGGACGGCAGAGGATATGCGGGCCGTCCTCCTGGCCGGCGCGGAGAAGGTGAGCGTTAACACGGCGGCCATACAGAACCCCAATATCATCCCGGAAGGGGCGAAGGCCTTCGGCAGCCAGTGTATCGTCCTGGGCATGGATGTGAAGAAGGTGGGAAGATCGGCTAAAATACCCTCTGGCTATGAAATGGTCATCCATGGCGGGCGCACTTACATGGGTATTGATGCCCTTTGGTGGGCAAAAGAGGCCGAAAATTTGGGCGCGGGCGAGATCTGCCTCAACTCCATAGATGCGGACGGCACACAGGAGGGCTATGAACTGACCCTGACCAGCCTCATCTCCGAAGCGGTAAATATTCCGGTCATCGCCTCGGGCGGGGCAGGGAAACCGGAACATCTTTATGATGTCCTCAGCGCAGGCAATGCCGATGCGGCCCTGATTGCCTCCATGGTCCATTATGGATACTACCGCATCAAAGACATCAAGTCCTACCTCAGCGAAAAGGGCGTCAAGGTCCGCCTTAACTGGTGAATGCCGTGCCAGGGGTTGAACTGGGCATAGAACGCCTTGTAAGGAATCCACCCCAATGGATCAAAGGGGCGCGTTTAGGTCTCCTTGCCAATCAGGCCTCGGTCGATAGCCGCCTTGAACATACCTCTACACTGCTGGCCCGTGCCTTCCCGGGACAGCTCGCGGCCTTTTTCAATCCCCAGCATGGTTTTCGCGGCGAAAAGCAGGATAACATGGTCGAGTCAGACCATAGCCGCGATCCGCTCTTAAAGGTGCCGATCTTCAGCCTGTACGGCGAGGGCCGGACACCATCCCGGGAGATGTTCGATCATATCGATGTCCTCCTGGTTGACGTGCAGGATGTGGGTACGCGGGTCTATACCTTTATTTATACCCTGGCCTACTGCATGGAGGCCGCCGGAAAGTGGGATAAGAAAGTTGTAGTCCTGGACCGGCCTAATCCGATAGGCGGCCTTTTGACCGAAGGGAACCTTTTGAAGGAGGATTTACGCTCCTTTGTCGGCCTCTTTCCCATCCCGATGCGCCATGGACTGACCATAGGCGAGATAGCCAGGCTCTGGAAAGGGGCGTTTGGTATGGACTGCGACTTAGAGGTCGTGCCGCTCGGCGGCTGGCGGCGGGACATGCTCTTTGCCGATACCGGCCTTCCCTGGGTCATGCCTTCACCCAATATGCCTACGCCGGATACCGCCCTGGTCTATCCCGGTCAGGTCATCTGGGAGGGCACGAATGTCTCTGAAGGCAGGGGTACTACCCGGCCGTTTGAGTTGTTTGGCGCGCCGTTTATCGAACCGGCCCGGCTTAAAGAGAGAATTGCCAAAAGGCGTATTGATGGCGCTATCTTTCGCGAGGCCTGGTTCCAGCCGACCTTCCATAAGTGGGCCGGCGAGGTCTGCGGTGGCCTTCAGCTCCACGTCACCGATCCGCGGGTCTATAGACCTTACTACACCACCCTCTGTCTGCTTCAGGATATCCTGGCCCTTTACCCGGATAATTTTGCCTGGAGACAGCCGCCTTACGAATATGAGTATGAAAAACTGCCTATTGATCTCATCCTGGGGGATGATGCCGTCAGATGTGCCTTGGAGGAAGGGGCTGACCTCATTGACCTGACGGCCTCCTGGGAGGATGATCTGGCCTCATTTGAAGAACTGCGCCGGAGATTTTTCTTGTACGAGTGATGTGGACGCTTGGCAAGAAAGTTCAAAGCTCAAAGTCCAAAGGCCAAATGAAATCCAAATGATTGTAACACGTTAGCTGTTTGAAAAGAGCTAGTCGTCCAGAAAACGGCACCTCAAAAATCCCCCTTAATCCCCCTTTTTCAAAGGGGGAAGTGTCTCTCCTCCCTTTGGAAAAGGGAGGTTGGGAGGGATTTTAAAATACTTTTTCAAACAGCTAAACTGATACAAATGATTAAATGTCGGCAGATTCGGGTAGGTTAATGGCCCTACAGTGTGCGTATCACGTAAGTGTCCGTTATTTTGTCATGCCACCCTTGTTTATTTTTGTCGATGGCCACCCAGAGGAACCCCAGATTCAGAGGCGCTGAGGAGAGAATATAGCCGACCCAGCGCAAAAAGGCCTGGCCAAAGGTAAGGGGAAGCCCGGAGGTGTGGACCACCTTCAGGCCGAAGAGTTGTTTGCCCGGCGTCTGTCCGGTGTATCCATGGAAAAAGGTAAAATAGGTTATCACCGTAAGAAGCATGGCAAGTTGAAAAGGCAAAAACAACGTACCCAATAGTTGTAAGGCCGATGGCCATGAGAAACCGGAGCCACAGTCCAGACTGGTTTTAACGGCGATGGCCGTTCCTAATAAGAAGAACAGCATTATCAGGTGGATGAGACAGCAGTCGAAGGAGAAGGCCAGTAGTCTCTGCCAGAAACCGGCCCGCTGGAGGTAAAGGTTGGCGCCGGAAAATTCCAGGCCAGACCTAGAGCCTCCGGCCTTAGCGCCCCTTTTGCCCCTCTTTTTTGGTGTCTCGCCGGCGCCGGATAAAGAGGGTGGGGGAAGATCATTGTCGTCATCTGCGTCCTTATCTTCTTCCGGGCTTTTCTCGTCGCTCAGTATTTCCTCAAATTGTATCTCTGACTCTCCAGCTTCGAGTAATCCATCAAGACTGATCTCATCTGTCACGGCGGGAGGGGTTACCGTCTTTCCTGCAGACACGACCTCTTCTGATGTGGAAGATTCCAGTTCCAGATTGGATAGATCAATCTCCGGGAGCCCCAGGTCTGTTTCGGCCATGGTTATTCCTTCGCTTTTTGATGTCGCTTCCTCTGCTGTTGGTTCCGGTTCCGGCGTGACCTCATCTTCCAGGTCTGAAAAATCAATCTGGGAGAGATCAATAGGCGGAGACTGTGGAGGCTCTTCGGCCGACTCAATAGAACTCAGGGATATCTCCTCTTCCGAAGGCGGGGATATCTTGGGGGCGGCGACAGGAACCTTTTGCTCTTCGCGTGATCCGGTTGCCGGACGCATAAGTTGTGATAAAAAAGATTTCTGGCCGGGCTTACTCAGTGCAACACCGAACAACTTCCTGACCTCTGTCAGATCATAATTGCATTTTTTGCACAAGTCCGCGTAATCCGGGCCGGTAAAACCACATTTGGGACATTTCATGGTCTTTTCCTTTTTATTTTAGATTGTTAACCATAGAGGGCACAGAGAGGACTGAGGAATATAGGAGACAGGAGTCAGGATAAAACTTACCGACTTCTGAATTCTATATTGTATATTCTGCCTCCATTCCCTCTATGTACTCTGTGGTTAGATACAGCCGAGTTCATACTGAATTATACTTATGATGGCCAGCGTTGCCGTCTCGGCCCGTAAGACACGCCGACCCAGGCCCACGGGGATAAAACCGGCCCGGACAGCTTCTTCTGCCTCATAAGCTGAAAAACCCCCCTCCGGGCCGATGAGGGCGCATACCCTCTCAGTTGCCGACGCCTGAGTTAAAACCCTTTTTAAGTTATTATCGGAAACTTTTTCCCATAGCATAATCTTCAGGTCGTTTTCCCGGCAATCAGCCAATGTAGATGTCATATCTTGTACGTCATGAATAACAGGCAGTATATGCCGGTTGCATTGTTTGGCGGCCTCAACAGCTATCTTCTCCCATCTCTCTTTTTTGTGAGAAATTTTTCCCATGTCTCCGGTGGGGATGGTCCTCTCACACGTAAACGGATATAGGGCGAAGACCCCTAACTCTGTCATCTTCTGGACAATGAAGTCCATCTTCCGGGCCTTTAATAGGGCCTGTCCGATAGAGAGGCGGAGGGGGCTTTCTTTTACAGAACTTATTTTTTCTCCAAGCCTTAATTCCACACTGGTATCGGTCATGGCGGATATGGTGGCTATATATTCCAGGCCGCTGCCGTCAAAGACCCTGATACGGTCGCCGCACTTGAGTCTGAGAACGTTTCGTATATGATGGGCGTCAGAGCCGGTAATTACGGCAGTCTTTTTCGAGAATACCTCGCGTGGTACGAAAAATCGTCTCATGGTCACCGACTGATCTTAGTTAGTTTCCATCCGAAACCCCAAGGATTCCGGATGGAGCAATCAGCAATCAGCGTTCAGCTTAATGTGTTATTTGTCTTGGTTTTTTGCTGACAGCTAATCGCTGACTGCTGAAAGCGTGAAGCCGGAAACAGTAGTTTCCGGATGAACACTAGTTAGCACGGCACAGACCCATTCCCCCTCACGGGATGTAGATAAAACGCTGAATCCGTGCCTTTGATATACGTTGGACAGGTCCCGGATCTGGTCTGCGAGTATGCCCGAGAGGATGAGGACGCCTTCTTCTTCCAACCGGGCAAAAAGTAGGGGACAGAGCCTGACAAGTTCGAGATATGTGATGTTGGCCAGGATAATGGAAAATTTTTCCGTTATCTCTGTTAAATCCCGGCTGATAACGACCATTTTATCACCCAGGGCATTTTTCTGTACATTTTCAGATGCTGCCTTAATCGCTTCCGGGTCTATATCTATGCCTAGGACGCGATGTGCCCCAAGTTTCGCTGCCGCCATCCCCAGTATGCCTGTGCCTGTGCCTACATCCAGCGCCTTGATTTTGGAGAATTTCTTACGGAATGCCTCGGACAGGATTATGTCCTCCAGGGCGCGCAGAGAAAGATGGGTACTGGCATGCGACCCCGTGCCGAAGGCCATCCCGGGGTCTATCTCCAGGACAATATCTTCTTTTTTTGCGGTGAAGTCCTCCCACGAGGGCTTGACTACAATCCTTTCGGTAAGGCGCATGGGCTTAAAAAAGCTCTTCCAGGCATGTGCCCAATCTTCTCCCGTTATTATTTCAGATGTAATAGAGACCGGGCTGCTATCCGGGAAGATATTTTTCAGGCTTTCTATATAATTATGGAGAGAAGCCATCTTACTTTCGTAGGATTCATCGAGGGGAAGATAGGCCTTAATACTTTGAGCGGCGGGCGCAGTCTGGCTTGAGGAGGCGGGCAGGTCTTCCAGACATATCCCTCTTTCTGTAAGATCGATTAAGAAATCAGACAGGGCCTCAGTCAGGTCGGCATCAGAGGTTATTATTATTTCTTGCCATGCCATCTATACATCCTCTTGACCCTGGAGACTGCCGAGGGCTTCCTTTGCAATTTCCAGGAGGTCTGGATTCTGTTCTCCGGGCACCAGACGTCTTAAGGGTTCTATGGCGCGTGGATCGCCGATCTTGCCCAGCATAAAGGCTGCGTCCCCGCGGATGTTCAACATATCCGAGTCCAGCAATTTTATAAGACCAGGGACAAGCCGGGGTATCCTCTCCGGGGCAGTCTGTTGCAGGGATTCGATGACTACCATCGCCCCCAGTCTCACTGTGAACTCCGGCCTGCCCATTAAATCGATGAGGAGGTCGGGTCTATTCTCTTCAGTAATAATCTCCAGCGCTTTTCCGCTATTGCCTATGGTTAAAAGTGAGGCCACCACGTCCGGCAAGCCTTCTTCAGAAAGGGCCTTGTATATCCAGTTTAATAGTTCTTTTTCATTTACAGCGCCGACGATCTGCACCCGGTCGTTGATTACCGTGGTGGGGGCTGAGGCGGCGCGATGTTTTTCCCGGATATGCGGGAAATAATCCACATCGACTATCCACACCTTAATCCTATGAGAACACAGCGCGAGCTGATTGACCAGCTCGACCATTCTGGGGCAGACCGGGCAGGATTGAGTAATCAAAACCTCGATAGTTACGTCCTGGTTGAGGCCGAGCAAATAGTGTACGGTGTCTTCTTTAAGGGAATTTGTGCTGTTTCCCATGTGGACCAGGGTTCTTAAAAAGGGGGCGAGTTCGCCTCCATCGGGGAGGGCGGCATAGCAGATATTTCCCTGGGATGAATTGGCCAGGTTAATGGCCGGAGCGATAGAGCCATTTTTAGCCAATGATTCTTCTATCGTTATTAAATCTGAAAGACCGGATAGTTGATGCGCAAATACTTTTAATTTAGTAAAGAGTCCACCCTCCCCATTTTTAAGGAGAACGAAAGCCACTTTTCCGTTTAAACTTTTCAGAATACTTTTAGCCTGTTCCTGATTCATCTGGGCCTCAATCTCTTTTTGGGGGCTTCGCGTAATCGAGTGGGTAATTTTTTACTTTCCTCTATTCCCCTCTTTGGAAAAGAGGGGGATAATAAAAAGCCTGTCTTATTTTAAGAGAAAGTTACCCACACTCTTTCACGATGAGCCAAAAATTTTTTAGCCCCTCTTGCCCGCTTATCCTGTTTTCTTTGTCAGCCAAACGTTTCCGTTATTACCGTATCTGTCTTTGACTTCTGTCCTTCTGATGCCCACTGATTCTGTAAAATATGTAGGCGCAAGCCCGCATACTTTATCCTTTTCCCCTTTATCCCCCTGGCTATGATATTTCGTCTGCGATGTTTTTGTAGGAATCCCTTAATACCAACACACAGCTAATCACTATCAGCAGCCCGCCGAGAAGGTTAACGAGCCGAGGGACCTCTTGATAGACGATTAACCCAATGATTATCCCACTAATAATTTCGAATAACATTAGTATAGCTGTGGTTGAAGCAGCGATGTGTCTTAAACTGTAAAAATATAGCGGCGTTGTTATGCCTATGAAAAATACACTTGCTACAAAAATATATCCAACCTGCTGCATGTTGGATATGGAGTTATTAGAAATGAAAAATGGAAAATAGATAACGCAGGCAAAGGCTATACTCCAAAACGTAGTGAAATATGCGGAACGATTTCTTAACTTTCTGCCGATTAGTGTCATTGCTGCCACCGGAAATGCAGATAGAAGGGCACAAAAGCTCCCAAATAACACTTTTTGAGAAAAGTTTAATGACTGATCAAAAATCAAAACCAATCCAGCCATTGACAGCACAAGTGCTAACACCTTACGCCCATTTAACCTTTCGTTGAGAAACAAGGCGGCGCCGAACACAGTTAAAATTGGGAAAGTGTAATGCAGTAATTCAGTGTTGGCAATCGTGGTGTAATTGAAGGCATAAAACAGGGTCATCGTCACCCCGAAATAGCAAAAACCTATGAACATCAAATAAAGCCATTCTTTTCGCAGAGGCAATTCGATTTTTCCCCCCCACCTGTCCGCAATAAAGTAAATGAGTACTGTGCCCATTAGATATTCTACAAAGTTGATGGAATAGACGTTTAGCCCGATCCCGGTGAGGAATCTGATGAAGAGTCCTGTGAATCCATACATAGTCGCCGAAACAACAATTGCAATCACTCCTTTTGTTTCATCACCTAACCTTTGGCTCACTGCCTCTCTCGCTTTCTTGCGTAGTGCGTTCCAATGGTGCTGATTTAAGGGTAGACAGAGCTCTCACAGGAGCCCGCTTTAGCCCTCCGTGTCCGTTTTCCGGGACGTCCCACCTAGTGTAGTGTTACAGTAATATTTTTACAAGCATGGAGATTCATGCTATTGAAGACTATCTTTGCGTAACTAACGCAAATCCCAAGCCATTCGTTTGGGCGAAAAACGTTGACGCCATTTTGAAAAAGATCGCTCATTGTAAAGCCGTTACTGTAACACTACACTAGCCACCTACGTCCGGAACAGTCCAGATTTGACCTATCCTTGTGATTGTCTTTCTGATGCCCCTGATTCTGTAAAATGTGTACGGCGCGACCCCATATACTTTCTTAACTTAATATTTCTTTCACTCGTCCAATTTCACCACTTTCTAGTCGGACTTTGATGCCATGGTGATGAGTAGGAGATTTGGTCAAAATGTCTTGCACAATACCTTTCGTTAGTTTTCCAGATCGCTGGTCTTTCTTTAATACTATCAAAACCTGTATGCCTGGTTTTATATTTACACGATTTGTGCCGTTCAACTAACACCTCTCTGCTCTAAATTTTGTCCGAATTCAATTGAAACAGTATATATCAAGTGCGACTTTCATTTCCGGTTTCGAACTTTCTTGACCGCAGCGCTGATATACGACTTTTTCATCCCAGCTTTCCGGGCACCGTAGCTTTTTATGGGATGATTCACCCTTGAACATGCATAGCGAGCGCATTCCCCGGTGCTTGCAGCGGGGTTAGCGAGCGAATACGATGCATTTTACCTTGCATACGGAGATTCCCCGCAGCAAGCTGCGGGGAGCTTCAATAGGTTGTGCCTTTAACACGTCAGGTGAAGGGCGGCTATGACTTTTTTACCGGACTGGCTGAGGCGGTTGAATTCCTTACAGGCCTCTTCCGTCTTCCGGACAATAAGTTCTATGCCCTTTTCAGCAGCGAGGTCACAAACTTCTTTGGAAACCTTGAGTACGCCATAGGCCCCTGTCCCAACGATTAATACCTCCGGATTCTGGGCTATGATCTCTTTTATATCTGCCAGGTAGAGGGCGTGGCCTTCTTTGCGCCACCAATCCGCGTCCACTTTATCCGGGTAGATAATTACGTCAGAGTTATAGTTCCGCCCGTTTATGGTTATGGAGCCAAAATGGTACGCATTTATCATGGGAGAAGTTTTTGCTCCTTATCCTTCAAGTTGGTTTGCATCCGGAAACTGTCGTTTCCAGATGCAAGCTGTCAGCCATCAGCTGTCAGGCGTCAGCAAAAAACTAAGACAAACAACATATTAAGCTGAAAGCTGATAGCTGACTGCTGACCGCGCCATCCGGGAAGCCTGGCTTTCCGGATGGGAACAAGTCGGATGATTATAGAACGTTATAGGACAAAGGTCAAAACTTTGTCACAAAACTGACAAAAAACTCTTGACAAGGTTTTTTGCCTGGTGTATGGAATAAATCGTTTGTCAACGGTGTCGGTGTACGCACGATGAGTGAAGAAGAAATCAAAGGTTTTTTGCGGTTAAGTCCAATCTATGATCGGCTATCTGATGCCGAGAAAGAAGCCCTTCTGGAAGATATAAAGTCACGCTATTTTCAGGCCTACCAGTCTCAGACTAATTCCTCTGAAAATAAGCCCGCATACTAAATCTTACCTTTTTATCCCCTTTTTAGCCCGTCCGTATATTCTTAACGGTATGGTATTTCTTGCATATTTGAGATATCTTTTGATATATTATTTTTGATGAGCTCGTAAAAAGTAAAATTTTACCGCAGAGATCGCTGAGATAACATATTGAATAGTTTATAGTTTTTCTCTGCGCACTCTGCGTGCTCTGCGGTGAAAAGACTTTTTTACGAATTGATCGTTTTTAATTAGCCTATTAAACTTAGGGTGTGCGAATGAAACAAAAGAAAATTCATTTTTCGATCTGGTACTTTATCGTGGCCATGGGGGTATTGATGCTGTTCCAGTATTTCTTCCTGGCACAGCAACAGGCAACCATATCTTATAGTGAATTTAAGATGTTAGTTCGGGAAGGCCGGGTTGAAGACCTGCTTATTGCTAAAGATTCCATACGCGGCAAGTTGGGGCCAGGGGCGGCAGAAACCCTTGTAAAGATGCGGGCCGGTGAAAAGGACAAGACAACAGTTGCCCAGTTGGCCAAAGAGAAGACTTTTTATGCCGTGCGTATGGAGGACACGGATTTAATAAAGGAACTGGAGGCTCATCGTATTAAATTCACCGCCCAGCCGGAAATGACCTGGTTGACTACGTTACTTTCTTGGGTTGTGCCGATATTCATATTTGTCGCTATCTGGGGATATTTTCTCAGGCGGATGCGCACCGGCGCAGAAGGCGGTTTTATGGCTATCGGCAAGAGCAAGGCCAAGGTTTATGTTGAGGACGAGACCAAGATCACCTTTGAAGACGTGGCCGGCGTTGACGAGGCGGAGGAGGAGTTGAAAGAAGTTATCGAATTTCTGAGGAATCCCGGCCGGTTTCAGAGTCTGGGAGGGAAGATACCCAAGGGAGTCCTGCTGGTCGGCCCGCCCGGCACCGGTAAGACTCTTCTGGCCAAGGCCGTGGCCGGAGAGGCAAAGGTCCCTTTTCTGAGTCTGAGCGGATCTTCTTTTGTGGAGATGTTTGTGGGTGTGGGAGCGGCGCGCGTCCGTGACCTGTTTGCCCAGGCCGAGGAAAAGGCCCCGTGTATAATCTTTATCGATGAGATCGACGCCCTGGGGAAGGCGCGGGGTATCAGCCCGGTTTCAGGGGTTGATGAACGCGAGCAGACATTGACCCAGCTCCTCTCTGAACTGGATGGGTTCGATACCAAAAAGGGCGTAATAATTATGGCGGCTACAAACCGGCCGGAGATTTTAGATCAGGCCCTACTGCGAGCCGGTCGTTTTGATCGTCATGTTCTTGTGGATCGACCTGATCTCAAAGGACGGGAGGCTATATTAAAGGTCCATGTCCGGAAGGTAAAGATAGCCCCTGATGTGGATGTAAAGGTCATTGCGGCGCGTACCGTGGGAATGGTGGGGGCCGATCTGGCCAATGTAGTTAACGAATCCGCCCTGCTGGCGGCCCGGAATAACAAATCTCAGGTTGAAATGTCAGATTTTGAAGAGGCGATTGACCGTGTCCTGGCCGGCCTGGAGAAAAAGAGCAGACTGATTACCAGGAAGGAAAAGGAGATCGTGGCCTACCATGAGGCCGGACATGCCCTCGTGGCTATGTCCCTGCCGCAAGCCGATCCGGTCCACCGTGTTTCTATTATTCCCCGTGGTATCGCCGCCCTTGGTTATACGCTGCAACTCCCCACAGAAGACCGGTACCTGATGACTAAGTCGGAACTGATGGACAAGATTACTGTTCTCCTGGGAGGCCGGGGCTCCGAAGAAATAAACTTTAAAGAGGTTTCTACCGGTGCGCAGAATGATCTCTTAAAGGCCGCGGACATAGCCCGGAGTATGGTTACCGAGTACGGCATGAGCGAGGCGCTCGGGCCGTTAACTTTCGGCCGCGAGAGGAGACCCCTGTTTCTCGATGTTATGCTTCCACAGTCGAAAGAGTACAGTGAGGAAACAGCCCGTCAGATTGACGATGAGGTCAGAAAACTGATCAATTCGTGTTATGAAAGGGCGAAAGAGATACTGACCGGAAAAAAGGAAAAACTGGATATGCTTTCCAAACTCTTACTGGAGAAAGAGGTTGTAGAGGGAGAAGAGCTTAAGAAGTTGTTCGCCTGAGCAACTGTGTTTTTTGTCAAGCGGTTTTTAAGCATGGTTGCCATAGTG
>JAVHLC010000016.1 GCA_031082315.1 Thermodesulfobacteriota bacterium | reverse complement strand
AGCAAAAAACGACATGGATGCGAAATTTTTCTCCGTTTTCTCAGTATTCGGCACACGCAAAAACCTAACCGGACAAAGCTGATATCGACTCTACTTTTTTCGTGTGCGGCTGCATATTATGGGACTATATAGGAATCTGCTGTAAAATACAACCAGGTAAAATTCTATTAAATATTAGGCAGATAAGGCCGGTAACATAAAAATGGAAGTTGTCTTTTTGTTGTAATTATGAACATGCATAGCGAGCGCATTCCCCTCTGCTTGCAGGGGGGGGTGGCGAGCGAATACGATGCATTTTACCTTACATACGGAGATTCCCCGCAGCAAGCTGCGGGGAGCTTCAATCTTATGCAGCGGCTGTACAAGTATGATAATTTAGGTGAATCGAGGTGATTTTGTAAAATAATTATGTTCTTTTAAAAAATATGGCGTATAGGATTATAATACTCCGGCGACAAAATGCCCGAATGCCGTCATTCCCGCAAAAGCGGGAATCCAGTAAGGAACTGGATGCCGGATCAAGTCCGGCATGACCTTAGGCCTTGATCCTAAGAAAATGGAGGTCATATCATGTCTGAGATAAGAATCAAAAAACCATCTAAGGAAGAGCTGGATACGTTGGGTATAGACAGATGGAGTCCCTGGTCGTGCGAGCCGAGCGCCTTTGACTGGGAGTACGACGCCGAAGAGA
The DNA here is from genome assembly GCA_031082315.1 of Thermodesulfobacteriota bacterium. Lineage (NCBI taxonomy): Bacteria > Pseudomonadati > Thermodesulfobacteriota > Thermodesulfobacteriota bacterium. Next base: position 32,714 of record JAVHLC010000016.1, on the reverse strand, counting down.
CGGCCTACGTATTTGAAGGCAAGGTAGAGGTGAAAACCCCGTCAGGCACGGTTGAGATCAACAAGGGCGACCTGGTTACCTTTCCCAAGGGGCTTAAATGCACCTGGAGGGTGATCGAACCCATACGAAAGGTTTATACGTTTAAATAGCCTCCATCCAATTGACCTTGGTTTTCCGGCTGAAGCGGTCAGCACTCAGCTATCAGCCTTCAGCTTAATGTACTGTATATCCTCTGATCTTTTGCTGATCCGCTGAAGCGGAATCGCTGAAAGCTTGAAATTCGTGTTCCTTTGTCCACGCCATAGGCAGGTCGGCCGGCCATCAAAAATAATCTTCCCAGCGAAAGATGAGGGGCCGGACATCTTCTTTAAGTATCTTCGCCGAGACCACTTCCCCGACAAAAAGCGTGTGATCTCCGGCGGTAAAGGAGTCGGTCAGGCTGCACTCAAAGTAGGCCAGGGCATCGTTTAAGACCGGCGACCCATTGGGGGCATCAAAAAAGGAGATGCCTTCAAATTTATCCACCTTCCTGCCGCTCTTAAGCCCAAAATGTTTGGCCAGATCCTGTCTCCCCTCCGGAAGCGCGTTTACGGTAAAATAACGCGCCTTTTCTATAAGCCCGTGGGTGTAGCGCATGGGAGCTATAGAGGCCATCAGCAAAAGCGGACGCATGGAGGCCTGCGAGACCCATGCCGCCGTCATACCATTGCTGTTGTCCCTGAACCGTGCCGTGATAATATAAACCCCATGTGAAATGGCCTTCGAAACTATCTGTTGCATGGCGGAATCCCTCCTTATTTTTTTATAGTCAGATGGCCTTTGGGATGGGCGCCGGCGACCTCGCCGATTACCGCCGCATCTGTTATGCCGGCCTCCCTCAGTTCCTTTAGGCAGGCCCCTGCCTTTGAGGCCTCGAGGCAAAAGGCCAGGCCGCCCGAGGTCTGGGCGTCAAATATAAGATCAACTACCACAGGTTCAACCCCGGGGTCAATCCCCACGCTGTGTTCACAGAAATGTTTTATCGCATAGCTCCCGGCCGGAATAAGGCCGGTAAGGGCATATTCCCTGGCCCCGGGCAGGAAGGGAAGGCTGTCCGCAGAAATGGCTATCTCACATTGACTGGCCCGGGCCATCTCCAGAAGGTGTCCGCCCAGCCCGAAGCCGGTTATATCCGTACAGGCATGGGCGCCGTATTTGAGCATAGACTCTGCTGCCTTATTATTAAGGGCGGACATAACCTCGATCACGCGCCCGATAGACACTGAATCAGCCATCTTCCCTTTAATAGCCGTGGCTATCACCCCCGTGCCGATAGGCTTGGTAAGAATCAGCTTATCGCCGGTCCTGGCGCCCTGGTTGGTAACAATTCTATCCGGATGAATAAGCCCGGTCACGGAAAGGCCATATTTTAACTCCTTATCATCCACGCTGTGGCCGCCTACCAGGACAGCGCCGGCCTCCTGAATCTTCTCCATCCCGCCCTTCAAAATCTCCTTAAGGACATCTTTGGGCAGTTCCTTAATCGGAAAGCAGACGATATTCATGGCCGTAAGCGGCCTGCCGCCCATGGCATAAATATCGCTCAGGGCGTTGGCCGCCGCAATCCGTCCAAAGTGGTATGGGTCATCAACGATGGGCGTAAAAAAATCCAGGGTCTGCACCAGGGCCAGGTCATCTGTAAGCTTATAGACACCGGCGTCGTCAAAGGTCTGACAACCCACCAGGAGATTGGGGTGGGTCGTAAAGGGCAATGCCCTCATAACTTCTTCTAAGTCCCCCGGACTTAGCTTGGCTGCTCACCCCGCGGCCCTGACTTTTTCTGTAAGTCTTAGATCATCTTGAGACACAGAAATCCCCTCCTCTCTCATCCAACTACAAAGTCGTCCCGGTAACTCTTAAACAGGCCTTTATCATACCCCATTTTAAGCATGTGGCGCACGGCTTGAATGCCTTCTTCACCCAGGTCCAGCGTGAAGGGGTTTACGTAAAGTTCAATGTGCTTTTTTATGACCTCGTCTTCCAGTTCCTGTGCGTGCTCCCGGATATAATCCATAGGCTCTTCCCTGTAGCTAAAGGCGTACTGAATGCCTTCCTTAAGGCAGGAATCAACGGCTGCCAGCTCTTCTGTCCCTAAATCTCTGCGGGCAAAGATGCCGCCCAGAGGAACAGGCATTCCCGTAGTTTCTTCCCACCATTGGCCAAGGTCCACAATCCTGGCCAGGCCTTCTTTTTCATAAGTAAATCGGCTCTCATGGATTATAACCCCGGCATCCGCCATTCCCTCCTTAACAGCCGGGATTATCTTTTCAAAGCCCATCTCGACGAGATTTTTGTATTCTCCGTATAGCCTGAGGAGCATGGCCGCCGTGGTATATTTGCCGGGTATGGCTATTTTTTTATCCTGAAGTTCCTCCGGGGAACAGGCTTGGCGGGAGACCAAAAGCGGCCCGCACCCCCGGCCCAGGGCGCTGCCGCTTCTTAAAAGGACATAATCATCCACGAGATGGCCAAAGGCGTGATAGGAGAGTTTGGTTACCTCCAGTTCCCTCCGGAAGGCCATCCGGTTTAATGTCTCCACATCGGCCATCATCTCCCTAAAATGCAGGTTGCAATGCTTTAACCGGCCCTTTATCAGGGCATAAAAGATGAATGTGTCATTCGGGCATGGGGAAAAACCAAGACTGTAGGTCTTCATCGTAACAACTCAGGCAGGAGCCTGCCAAGCAGCCCGGCGCCCTTAGCTGCGGCCTCCTTAATTTTCCATTTGGAGGTATCGCGATCCTCCACCATATTGCTTATGCATCTCAACTCCACCATGGGCACGCCATAGAGTTCACAGACCCGGGCCATAGCCGCACCCTCCATATTCTCACAGATGGCGTTAAATTTATCCCGCAGGACATTACCCCTCTTCAGTGTCCCGCTACAGGCGTGCACGGTGACAAAAGGCCCCTCCTTAAATGGCGTCCCCAGGGCCATGAGCTTGCTCTCCACCTGATCCGATAAACTGTTTCTCAGGTCAAAATCATGTTTGCCGGTTGACATCTCATCGGTGAAATAATGTATCTCATCATGCGCGGCTATACCGGAATCTCCGAAGCGCTCTCCTTCCGCCAGACAGATATCAAGGACGTCCACCCCTTTTTCTGTATATGCGCCGCCAACCCCGAAAAGGATTACCCCGTCCGCTTTTCCCCTCTCTAGAAATCTTGTAAGAGATATGGCGCTCTCCACCGGCCCCACGCCCGTGACCAGAAAATCGAGCTTCCCAGGGGCGCTTGCCTCGCGTTTCAGCAGATTGATCTCTAACTCTGTGGAGCCGGCAACCAGATACACCATAAAAAGTATTAAACTCCAGTTTTGCACACAGGTCAATCCCGATTGTGGCCTCTGCACAAGAAGCGACCCTGCTTGACAATTTTAATATTAGGATTAAATTGTTTTAAAATATCCCGGAGGCATAAAGTGGCAACAAAAGAAAAACCAAAGTGTCCTCACTGTGGACAGGAAATGTCTGACTATGCACTCCCCCCATATAACTTCTCTGATGGATTGGGCTGGGGGGTTACTTCCCTTTATGTCTGCTTCAATGACCAATGCTCGTTCTTTGTTGAAGGCTGGGAAAGTATGATGAACTTCTACGGACAAAGGGCCTCCTACCGGTGCATGTGTCACCCTGAGACCATGGAAATGGGGGCTATCCCCGTATTTAGCCATGATGGCCTGAAAGGCGGTATGTTTGATCCTGAAGAAGAAAGGGCTAAAGAAGAGGCTGAACATAAAGCGGCCGCGGCCCTAAGGGGCTATATCGAGGCCAAGGATACGCCGGCCATAGCAGGTATGCTTATCGATGAGACCGCGGCTCCGCGGGCTCGTCTCGAAGCTGCGGAAGCGCTCGGCAATATTGCCGACCTGAGGGCCATTGAGCCGATCCGGAACCATCATTTTACCAACGAAATCATCAAAGAACAGGCTGAAAAGGCCATAGAACTAATACACAAGTCCAATTACACCAAAGAGTGTCCCTACTGCGCCGAGATCATCAAGGCCCGGGCCCTGGTCTGCAAACACTGCGGCAAAGATCTGAAATAGGTGAACCTTCCACTTTGATATCCGCCGCCATTAATTTTCCCAAACCTCCTGCGGATAGGCGTGGTAACTATTTAGTTTTTATCCGGCCACTGGCCGACTGAAGGCCGGAACCCGGGTTCTCCGGCTGGAGCGGTCAGCTATCAGCGTGCAGCTTAATATGTTGTATCTTATATTTTTGCTGACGGCTGACAGCTGGTCGCTGAAAGCGTGAAGTTCGCCTCGGCGAATCTGCCTGTGGCACGACCGGAAATGACAGTTTCCGGCTGAGCCTATACTTTTTTTGTTGCAATTTCACAAAGAATAAGGTCAAATATATTTTTAGGGTTGTAGAGATTTTTTTGTCCGGATGTTGTTTCACTGCCGTGCTTTTTTAACAATGCAGTCTCCTGTTTTTCTCGGATGGATACTCGAAGCCCGTCTATTAAGAAAGGAGGTGGGATTAAGTGGCTAAAGGACATGTCAAGTGGTTTAATGACAGCAAAGGCTTCGGCTTTATCTCCCAAGAAGACGGAACAGATATTTTCGTACACTTTTCGGCTATCGCGGGCGACGGATTCAAATCCTTAAAGGAAGGCGAGGAAGTGACCTTCGACGTAGCCGAAGGTAAAAAGGGCCTCCAGGCGGTAAATGTCGTTGTAATGGGGTAAACAAAACATAACCAATATACCAACCAAGAAAGGGAAGCATGGGTACAAAATGCCGGCTTCCCTGTTTGGTAAAGAGAGGATTAATAAATAATGAAAATATACGTCGGTAATCTGTCATACGAAGCTAATGAAGGCGATTTAAAAGAACAATTCAGCGCCTTTGGTGAGGTCGATTCCGTAACTATTATCAAAGACAAATATTCCGGTCAGTCCCGCGGATTTGCCTTCGTCGAGATGTCTGATAATACTGCGGGCCAGGCGGCTATCACTGCCCTGAATAATAAAGAACTCAAGGGGAGAAACATGAGCGTCAACGAGGCCCGTCCCCAGACAGACAGGGGCGCCGGCGGGCGCGGTGGTGGATTCTCGGCCGGGCGAAGAGGTCCGGGCGGAGGCGGAGGCGGAAGAGGTAGAAGCGGAGGCGGAGGCGGAAGAGGATCAGGATCAGGCTACGGAGGGAGAAGATGAGCAAGGCAAAAAAGGGAGATTTTGTAGCCGTTCACTATTGGGGAACCCTTGAGAATGGAGAGATGTTTGACTCCAGTGAAGGCAGGGATCCTCTGGAATTTCAGGTCGGTTCCGGTACAGTAATAGAAGGATTTGAAAAAGCGGTGCTGGGACTCTCCATTGGTGATAAAAAAAATTTCGTCCTGGAACCTGAAGATGCCTATGGCCCCAGGGACGAATCGCTGGTAGTAGATTTCCCACGGGCGTCAGCAGGAAAAGATATCTCGTTAGAGGTCGGGATGGTGCTCGGGGTACGCATGCAAAATGGGCAACAGATACCGGCCAGAGTAACGACTATCGGTGATGACAACATCACCCTGGACATGAATCCGCCCCTGGCCGGTAAAGTCCTGAACTTCCAGATTGAGGTCGTCCATATAGGCGATGGGCCAAAATTTGCAGAGGCCTGTAGCTGCGGCTGTTCGGACACAAGCTGCTCCGGTTGTTAAGGCCATTTATCTCACCACAAGGCGCAAGGTGCGCAAAAATTCTAAATTCGAAGTACGGGACCTGTTCCTGACAGGTCTGATACCCGTTTTCGGATTTTCCATAATTGCGTTCTTTGCGTCTTTGCGGTGAGACATGATAAACCAGGATGGACATCCGTATCGGCACATCTGGGTGGAACTATCCGCATTGGCGAAAGGTATTCTATCCGGGGCATCTGCCGCAATCAAAATGGCTTAATTTCTATGCCGGACGGTTCACCAGCGTAGAACTGAACGCCAGTTTCTATCGCCAGCCGACCCGCGAGAACTTTGAAACCTGGCGAGAAAAGACTCCGCCCGATTTCCTCTGGTCAGTCAAAGCCAACCGTTATATCACACACATTAAGAAATTGCGCGACACCCAGGACAGCCTGGAGATTTTCTACCGCGCTGTAGAGGGGTTGGGCGGAAAGATGGGCGTCGTTCTCTTCCAATTGCCGCCCTCGCTCCGTTTTGATGAGGAGATTTTTGCTGGTTTTCTGGACGCACAGCCCCCGGGATATAAAATAACCTTTGAATTCAGGCATGCCTCCTGGCTCTGCGAAGAGGCATATAAATTGCTGCGCAGAAAAAATGCGGCCTTTTGCATATCAGACACGGCCGGACGCTATCCTTACGCTGAGATAACAACCGCTGATTTTATCTATATCCGGTTACATGGTTCTCAGGTGCTCTATGGCTCAAATTATACTGAAGATGAGCTGACAACCTGGGCGGACAGGATTAAAGGATGGCAAAGAGACGCCTTTGTTTATTTTGACAATGATTATCAAGGCTATGCCGTACAAAATGCCCTGCGTCTGAAAGAACTATGCCTTGATTAGTTTCCATTCGAAAAACCTAAGATTTCCGGCTGGAGCTATCAGCACTCAGCTTAATGTGTTGTTTGTCTTGGTTTTTTGCTGACGGCTGATCGCTGAGAGCTTGAATCCGGAAACGACAGTTTCCGGATGAACGCTAATTAAGGTAAATTATCTCCCCGCTCACTTCCCGCACGGTTATACCTTCTTCCCGCTGCAAGATAATGGCCCCGGTATGATCTATGTCCACGGCCGTGGCCGCGAAGAGAGGTTCATCATAGACATTGGTCCCATATAATACACGTCTCCCCGGGGTGTCGCTGTAAAGCTTCCACTGTTCTATCAGGGGATTGGCCGGTTTCACCGGCTCATAAAAGGCTTCGAGATACCTTTGCTCAAAATGGGCCATCAACCCTATGTGCCAGCCGATCTTGGTTAAAAGCAGGGCTATAAAGTCTTCAAGAGGCACTTTCTTCCCGAGGATTTCCTGGAGGGAAATAGCCATGGGCCGCAGGTGTTCGGGAAAAGAGGTATTATTGACATTAACCCCTATCCCGAGCAGGAGGTATTCCTCGCCCAAGGTTCTGGAAGTATAGCCTTGGATCAGAATCCCGGCCAGTTTTTGTCCATGGAAATGGATATCATTTACCCACTTGATGTTAGCCTCGACGCCATAATGCCTTATAGTCTCGCAGCAGGCCACACCCAGGATCAAGGAATAAAATTGGCGATTTTCCGGGAGAAACGCCGGATTCAAGACCAGAGTAAGCCACGCCCCCCCGGAAGGAGCATACCAGAGTCTATCGAAACGTCCTCTGCTCTTCTCCATTTCCCGGGCTATGACTACGCCGCCGGCAATAAAGGCCGGACCCTTTTTCTCTCCCGTCTCTATGAGTTCCCGGGCCTGCCTCATGCCCCTGTCCAGACAGGGATAACAAAAAAACTCCCGTCCGATGTCTGCCCCGCGGCGCATGATAACCCCGGATTCATCCCCCCATTTCGGTCTGCGGGTAAGGACTTCCGCCTCCCGGCATCCCTCAAGCAGCCCGAGGAGCCGTTCTTCCCAGGGATGTTCCCGGGGATAAACAGAATCTATGCCCATTCGTTTTGGATCTTTTGCACTATCTTTCGGATATAATTGAGCTTGCCGGGCGGACAGATACCAAGGAGGGGTTCCCCCTGGTCGATGCTGATATTAGGCTGAAAATAGACAGTATGGATAATTCCCGGCTCTCCATTATAGATGAGCGGGGTATCGCGTTTCATCAAGGACATTATGATAATTTCCTCCCCCGGTCTTACCAGGACGGTCCCATGTTTTTTCTTTTCCAGTTTATAGGTTATCTCCGGAGGAAAGAAATACTTGGCCCTCTCCGGGGCATTGAAGGTAACAAGCACCTGCTTGAGTATCTTGTCAATGACTTCATCTTTGGTCATGGGATGACGAACAGACATAAGATACGTGTTGGCCTCAACAAACTTCCCGTTCAAATCAACCTGTAACTCGCTTATAGTCCCATTAATATGGGCATGTACAGGAATGCGGTTTCGTTCGCGCTCCAGGACATAAAGAAGCGTGCCCGGGATATGCTGCCACGTTCCTTTGGGGCCCTCTACCTTCATTCCATCGTCTGCCATGAAACGTACCCAGCCGGTATTGGGGGTCTCAACAACAAAATCTTCATAAGGGTCTTCTCGATAATGGATAAGTAGCCGGTCTAAATCTAACTCTGACAAAACATTTCCTCTCTAACGGTAATAGAGATTGCTGCCGCCCATGGTAAGAAGGCATTTATAGAGATTATATCTGAACTCACGCCTGTCCCATATCCCCTGAATATGGCCACGGGCCAGGGCCTTTTGAGCGCTATGATAATCAGGCGGAATATCCTCGCCCGTAGTCTCCCGGATAACCCTCGGCCCGGCAAAACCAATCTTGGAAGAACGGATGGCAAACTGATAGGGCGAGCAGCCGAGAAAACTGGCCACCGGACCTGCATAGGAATTATTATCATATACCACGATGTAAAGACCGCCGGAGTCGATATATTCACGTACCGCCATGGTGCACTTGGGCATCTGTACCACGCCCACAGTGCCCTCCTGGATACGGATGCCTCCCGTAGCATGGACGTAGGCCAAAAACGGCCGCCTCATTATGCGAGCCTTTTCACAGGCCCGGACAAACTTGTCGCCCTCTGCCGCTCCCACCGTGCCATTGCGAAAGTCATTAAAGAGCATGGCCACTATAAGGCTTATTCCTTCTACCCGGGCATGGGAGGTAATCATGGCGCTGGTGCGTCCGGTCTTGATGACATCACGGCGTATCTTGTTTTCAAAGCCCTGGTAACCTATGGCATTTATCGAACCTATGTGTCCGTTAAACTCATGAATAGATCCCCGGTCAAATAAGTTCTGCAGATACCATTGGTATTCAAGAGGGAAATGGTGCCCGCAGTTCTGGCAAACACCGCAGAACTCACCGTAAAGATCCGGCACCCAGAGATCCAGACACCCATATTCCCGCGCATTAGGGCAGGATACCGTCCGGTCTTCATTGGCCAACGGGCTGACATAGGTATCTCCCCAATCTTCTGTGACCTCTTCGGCGCCGGGGGCAGATGAAGACGCAGTCATAATCCTGAGCTGTTTCTTGGCGGCGGAGTTGGCAACAAAATCGTAAGCCGATATAAGAGGCGAAGAGATTTTTCTGAGAAAGACAGAGCCTTCTCCGGAGACCTCTTCGATCACCTTTTTGACCTGCTTATGGTGATGCCGGATAAGACCGTAACGGAGGCCATAGTAACCCTTAAGCACCGCATCTTCTGTCTTCTTAAAGACTTTATCCGGCCAGGTTACACTCTCATTGTAAAAGCCCTGCCCCATCTTACGGTATTTTAAGGAACGCAAACGTAAAAGACGCTCCTCTTCTCCCTTCGTTAACTCCCACCGTATGTAGATATCAAATTCGTAGTTGCGTTCTGCCGCCTTTTCCTGTTTGATGGCGTAGGCACGGAAGGTGCGAAAACTCTTCGTCTTAAGAACGACCTCATCCGTCGCACGGATCATCTCATAACGAAGCTGTCTCAAAAAAGCAAAATCATCACGCCTGGCTCCTAAAACCGGCTCCTGCACAATACGATCAATCGTTTTCAACGGCAGATTATCCCGGGCCGTAATGGAGAGTTGTTCGGCGCAGAAGGTAAGCAAATCCTTGGGAACCTTTTCCCCTTCTTTAATCTTTCCCTCGATGGCTGCCGCCCCTTCCGGTGAAATAACCGAATAATAGCCGTGTGAAAGCATAAGACGTATATCGCTCATACCTACGGCTTCCGCTCCTCCGGAACCGCCCTCTGAGATGAGTGATACTATAGGCACACGCAGTTTGGCCAGGGCGTAAAGGTTGCGTGCGATCTGCTGGGCGGCGCCGGGATAATCTTCAATGGGAAAAGCACCCGGAGTAAATACATAAAAATGTATGGGTATCCCTTCGGTCTCCGCCACTTCCATGTAACGCATGGCCTTTTCATTGCCCCACGGCCGGGTGCAGCCGCCATTGCGGAATTCTTCGCCATGGCCTTTTTCATGGCCGATGACCATCACCTGGTGGACATAAACGTGGCCCTTAACCCGCCTGGAGATAGTGGCCTTGGCGACAACCATGGAAGGATCGATGTTGCAGTCCTCCATCCCTCCCAGTTCAGTGTAACTGTCATAGACATTTTCCAGGATATTTTGCAGTGTAATGCGCTGGGGGTTGCGGACGATACGCACTATCTCATCCGGGGTAAGGGATTTTTCCGCCCTATCCTCCAGAAACGAAATAGTCTCTTCCAGGTCGGACAGGTCGGCCCCTATAGACTCTTCGGTCCGGTCATAGATTTCTTCCTTCAGTCGCCGGACCTTCTCCATTAAATCGCCCAGATTGCCCCACTCGGCACCCTCTTTAATGTCCAGGAGATATTGCACTCTGAGTTCAATCTGGGAAAGTCGTTTATTAATTTCCGGCGTCATTAGTCTTTAAAGATAAGTAAGTTATCAATATTTTCTTTGAGATAATCAAGGTTGGTTATTATCGGTTCTTCACGGCTGTTCCGGCCTTCGATTCTGACCTCCGACAGGAAAGTTCGACCCCTCTCTTTGGCCTCCGCCAGGTTTTCTCCCCACATAATGGCCAAAGCCAGATTAGGGTCATATTCACTGGGGATATCATAGGCCTCCTGGTACGGCACATGAGAATAAATACTTAACCAGGGATAGGCAGGGATTTCAAGGCCGGTAATCGTCCCGATCCAAGGAGTAAACCCTCTTTTCGTATCCTCGGCCACGACGCGAAACTCAATAGCCACCCCGGTAAACGATATATCCTTTTGTCTATATCCCAGCCGTTCACCGAGGGCCAAACGGATCTGTTCCTCGATGAGATTAGGCGGGCTATCATGGCCGCGAATACGCGACGTCTTGGCCGAGACATCGTTTTCCACCTGTATCCGGGTATTAACCTCCAGTAAATAGGGATGCCCTTCCCTGGTCACAATCCACTCCCATGTGCCCACGTTATCATATTTGACATGGGCTGCCAGCTTAAGCGAATAATCAATTATTTCGTCAAGAATGCGTTGTGGATTAAACTGATAACCGGAAGGATTCTCCAGATCGAACCCCGGAGACACCTCGATACGCTTCTGCCTCCCCAGGCTTTGGATGGTGCAATTTCTGGTGCCGAAATGTACCATCTCCCGATGTCTGCTGCAAACCAGTTGCACTTCCAGGTGGTTGTAATCATTAATACATTGTTCGATCAGCACCCCTTCGTCACCAAACTGCCTCTTGGCATAATTCTTTATCCGCCGATAGACCTGCCGGAACTGGTCGATATGGGTCACCTGCTCAATACCCATACCGCCGCCGCCGGCCGAGGCCTTGACCAGGATGGACGGATTCTTTATCCCTTTTTCTTCCTGAATATAGAAGAGTTCCTCGGCCAGCCCCTCAGCCTCGATCTCGTTATAAATAGGGGCGTCCGATCCCGGAATAGTCGGTATCTTCAAGGCATTGGCTATGGCCTTAGTATTAATCTTACTGCCTAAGCCCTTGATAACCTCCCAGCTTGGCCCGATAAAGGTCAGGCCACGCTCTCTGGTTTGAACCCGGCGGGCAAACCGGTAGTCTTCGGCAAAAAAACCATAGCCCGGATGGATGGCCGTGCATCCGGTATGATCTGCCACGGCCAGAATATCGTTCGGATCACAATAACTGGACACCCTCCAGGCATTACAACGATTGCTCCGGCTGTCACGATTCAACTGCACATGCAGGGAACTTTCGTCTTCCCGCGTATAGACTACCACGTAATCCAGCCCCAGATTTTTGCAGGCGTTCATTATACGAATGGCTATCTCGCCGCGATTGGCGATAAGTACTTTGTCTTCCAAAAGCTAAAGCCCCACCTACTATTATTGATGACTTGATGTCCCGGAATTTCTATCCGCCCCAGGCGGAAAATCATGAGCTTTTAAGAACGGCTATCTTTGTATTATTCGAATAACAATTACCACTGCTACCGCATACGATGTAGCCGGAATTATAACTACGCCTGTTTCAAAATACAAGAAACCCGCTCATAATGACGGGTGTCTGGCACTTATAACCCATTCCCCCGGCAACCGTCAATTTCTTTCTCTCTTAATGTCTTATATAGATAATAAAAACAAATAGTTATATATCGGGGTAGCCGCCCCGCCTGAACCCGAAAAAACTGTAAAATATTTTTTCTTGACAAAGACTCAAATGAATATTATAAAGCCCCGAAATATTAAATGGCATTAAACTTTAAGTTTACTTTTATTAAACCAAATATGCCGGGGGTATGAGTCTAAAAATAGGCGAAAAGTTAAGGCGGCTACGCTTGGCCAACAATCTTACTCTGGAGGAACTGGCCAATCGCGCCTACCTGACTAAAGGATATATATCACAATTAGAACGTGACCTTACCTCTCCGTCGATCACCACGTTGAAGGACATTCTGGACGTACTGGGAGAGGAGCTGGCTGATTTTTTTAAAGAGGCGTCGCCAGAAAAGGAGTTTTATCCCAAATCCAGCAGGGTTATCACATCTGATTCCACCGACACTTTAAGGGTGGAACTCCTTGTGCCGGGGGCCCAAAATCGTCTGATGGACCCGGTGCTGGTTACTCTTTCGCCCGGGGAAAAAACCTGGGAGGAAATTTCGCACGAAGGAGAAGAATTCGGCTTCGTATTATCAGGAACCGTAATGCTCCACCTGGATAAGGCCAAACATACGTTACATAAGGGTGATTGTTTTTACTTTAAGGCCAGCAAGGTACATCGTGTGGAAAATATCGGGAAGGGCATAGCAAAAATATTGTGGGTGGTTTCACCGCCCATCTTTTAGGTTGGTCCTTGCAGGGACACATTACTTTTTAGGGGAGGTAATGCAAATTGGAAAATATAGAATTTGGCTTTGGACAACATCTGATGGTGGACGGATATGGTTCTGACCAGGATAAGTTGACGGACATAAATTATATCTACGATTTTTTGAGTAACTATCCGGCAGAAATCGAGATGACCAAGATAATGCCGCCCTATGTATTCCGTTACTCCGGCGTAAGGCCGGAGGACTGGGGAATCTCGGGGTTTGTCCTCATTGCAGAAAGCCATATAAGTATTCATACCTTCCCGGAAAAACGGTATCTCAGTCTGGATATCTTCTCCTGCAAGGAATTTAATGGACAAAAGGCCATAGAAGATGTCAAGAGATTGTTTAGCCTTGAAAAGATAGAAATAAGGAATCTGGAACGGGGCCTGGAGTTCCCGAAAATCATCCGCAAGGTAGAAAACTTTATGCGTGACGAGAGGATGCAGATAAGCATCTAAGGAGATGACCGGCTTCAATTTCGGCGGATTACAAGACGATAAAACGCGCTTAGAATCCTCAAAAACAGTAATTGTACCGGTCCCTTATGACGGCACCACGTCGTTTCGGAGCGGCACCCGCGAAGGGCCTCTGGCTATTATTAGCGCCTCCCGTTTTTTAGAACTTTACGACGAAGAAACAGACCAGGACGTAAGCGAGGCCGGCATTGCCACATTAGGCGAGCTGGAACCTCTCGCCTCCTCGCCCGAAGCCATGATAGAGGCTGTCCGCGAGGCCTGCCTGCCACTCCTGCAACAGGGAAAAACGGTCGTAGTCCTTGGCGGCGAACACTCGGTCAGTCTGGGAGCCATAAAGGCCGCTTTTGACTATAAGCCATCTTTTTCCATATTACAATTCGACGCCCATGCCGATCTGAGAAATTCCTATCAAAACACCCCTGTTAGCCATGCCTGCGTTATGCGCCGGGCCATGGAATATAACCCCATTGAACAGGTGGGGATACGATCTCTCAGCCGTGAAGAGGCCGTATTTATAAAGGAAAGCGGGCTTAAACCATTTTATGCCCCCGCGGTGCTGGCCGATCGAGAGGCGGTCTTACAGGAATTATTGACCCGGTTATTGCCCGAAGTCTATATAACTATAGACCTTGATGTCCTGGACCCGTCCATCATGCCGGCCGTAGGCACCCCTGAACCGGGCGGCCTGGGCTGGTATGATTTGCTCTTTTTTCTGCGGCATATTGCCCGGGAAAGGCATGTTCTGGCCTTTGACGTCGTCGAGCTTTTACCTCAGCCGGGCAATGTGGCCCCGGACTTCCTGGCCGCCAAGCTTATTTATAAATTGTTAAACTATATCGGGCACTGAAAGCATTAATGAAATCCTAATCTCTAATCAATTCAGTATGGATGATTTTGTAAGAAGTCAAAATTACCGCAGAGGTCGCCGAGAACGCCGAGATAACATATCAAACAGTTTAAAGTTTTTCTCTGTTGGCTCTGCGTACTCAGCGGTAAAAAGGGAGGGAATCTTCAGGTTTGGATCAAGAGGATAAGGGTTTTTTAGACAAACTGCTCACCCTTTTCAAAAAAGGAGAAGAGCCCGGGGATATTGAAGATATCCTGAAGGATATCCGCCACCTGGTAGATGCCGGCAAAAAGCAGGGCCTGTTCAGCGAAGAAGAAAGAAAAATGATTGAGCGGATTCTAAGGCTCAAAAACACGACAGCCCTCGACATAATGATCCCGCGTACCGATATGCTCTGCCTGCCGATTAACACTCCCCTGGATGCCCTCGTCCGAATAATAATCGAAGAGGGACACACGCGTATCCCTGTTTATGAAGGAGATTTTGACCATATTGTGGGAATCGTCCATGCCAAGGACATCTTGAAATTCTGGAAGAAAACCGGGGAAGAAACCGGCATGAAAGATATATTGCGTCCGGCCTACTTCATCCCGGAAACCAGGCGGGTTGAAGAGTTATTAAAGGAATTTAAGGCCAAAAAATCCCACATGGCTATTGTTATAGACGAATATGGCACCACCGCCGGTCTCCTTACCATAGAAGATATTCTGGAAGAGATCGTGGGTGAAATCCAGGATGAATACGACATATCTGAGAAGATCTTTGAGGAAGTGGACAAAAATACCATATCAGTAGATGCCAAAATAGACATAGAGAAGATCGAACAGCGCTTCGATGTGGAGATTCCAGAGGGCAAATATCAATCAGTGGGAGGTTTCATAATAAACCTTGTCGGCCGCGTACCGGCCGCGGGTGAAGAAATCTCTTTCGGCCCCTTAAGGATGGAGATCGAATCCGCAAATGAACGCAAGATCGATAAGGTCAAAATAACCAGAACCCTTCTCAGCGAACAAGAAAAAATGGCCGACTCCCCGTAATGTAACCGTTCACCGTTGACCGTTCGCCGTTCACCGAAAAAACGCTTTTCGGGTCGCATAGACTCGACTCTTACGATTTCTTACGGACAACGGTAAACTGATAACGGTGAACGGATATACAGCGTAATTAAGGGATAAATGTATGGCAATATCCATCTCAAATGCCTCTTTTTCTCCAAGACAGTTCTTATTACCCGTCCTTTCCGGCCTCCTCCTTACCTTGAGCTTTCCCAAAATCGGCGCGGCGGCCCTGGCCTGGATTGCCCTTATCCCTCTTCTTATCGCTATAGACGGCGGCAGCCCAAGACGCGCCTTTCTCTCCGGTCTCATCTTTGGCCTGGTGCATTATTCCGGACTCCTCTACTGGGTAGCCGGAGTAATGTATAATTATGGTGACCTCCCCGTCACTGTCAGTGTGGCCATCCTCCTTCTCCTGGTTATCTACCTCTCCCTTTACACCGCAGCCTTTGCCTGCCTTATTGCTGTTACTAAAAAAGCCGGGCTGGACATAATCTTTACTGCGCCTGTCCTGTGGGTCTCTTTAGAGTATCTGCGGGCCAAACTCCTTACCGGCTTCCCCTGGGAAAACATCAGCTATACTCAATATACCAACCTGTACGTTATCCAGCTCTGCGACATCCTGGGGAATTATGGACTCTCGTTTTATATCGTACTGGTAAACGCCGCGCTGGCCTGCCTTGTTCATAGCCGGCAGGCCGGACAAAATCGGGCCAGGGCGTTTAAATTATACATACCGGCCCTTCTGGCCATCAGCCTGGTTTACTGGGGTTATGGCTTTTATCGATTACAGGACATCGAGAAAAAGATAAAGACCTCTCCCAGGATTCGGGCCGCTGTTGTCCAGGGGAGCATAAAACAGGACCTTAAGTGGAGCCCCCTCTGGCAGAGAGAAACCATAAATATATACGACGGCCTGAGCCGGGAGGCTACCAGGGGTTTCGACACGGATATTCTCATATGGCCGGAGACCGCGGCCCCATTCTATTTCCAGGACGGTGGCCCACTGAGTGATACTATCCTGCGGCTTACCGGCGATTTAAAAACAAACCTCCTTTTCGGCGCGCCAGCCTATGCCAAAGCAGAGGATGGGAAACCCCTGTACCTCAATAGCGCCTATCTCCTGTCAGCCAATGAAGGCGCCATACATCGATACGATAAGGTCCGCCTGGTGCCCTTTGGTGAATACGTGCCGGCCCGGTCGCTTTTACCCTTTGCCGGAAAACTGGTGGCCTCCGTAGGCGATTTTACCCCCGGCTGCTCTCTAAAACCCCTTACCGCAGCCCGGATGCGCATAGGTATCCTGATCTGCTTTGAGAGCATCTTCCCGGAACTGGCCAGGCAGCAGGTCCGCAACGGGGCCAA
Organism: Thermodesulfobacteriota bacterium; assembly: GCA_031082315.1. NCBI lineage: Bacteria > Pseudomonadati > Thermodesulfobacteriota > Thermodesulfobacteriota bacterium. Next base: position 15,995 of record JAVHLC010000016.1, on the reverse strand, counting down.
CCTGCTGGTAAACATCACCAACGACGCCTGGTTTGGACGTTCCAGCGCCCCATACCAGCATATGTCCATGGCCGTCTTTCGGGCCGTGGAGAACCGCATCAGCCTGGCCAGAGCTGCCAACACCGGCATCAGCATGTTTGTCCGGCCCACCGGCGAAATCACCCAGGCCACCTCGCTCTTTACACCGGCCTTTTTAAAGGAGGAGATAGCCCTTGTCTCTGAAAAGACGGTTTACAATCAATGGGGGGAATTTTTCCCTGTCATTTGCTTTATTCTCGGTATAATGGTAATTTTCTACACAGGATGGAGGCTTAATCATGTCAATGGAACTTAAAAGCAGGATCGCGGACTTAAAGGCCAAACTAGAACAGTTACGAGGTCATCTTTGATCTAGACAATAAGACAGAGCGGCTCCGGGAACTGGATAAGATCATGGCCCAAAACGACTTCTGGGGGGACTCGGCCACGGCTGCCGCCATCCTCAAGGAAAGGGCCGCCATCCAGGCAGAGATCGGAGAGTGGCGCGCCAGCGCGGAAGACCTGGAAGAAACCGAGGTTCTCCTGGAACTGGCTATAGAAGAGGATGATAAAGAAACCGCCCGGGAGTCCGAGAAAAAACTTTTATCCCTGGAAAAGGCTATAGAACAGGCCGAGTTTAACCGGATGCTGCGCGGCGAACATGACCGCAGCAATGCCATAATGTCCATTAATTCCGGGGCGGGAGGCACTGAGGCGCAAGACTGGACCCAGATGCTCCTCCGGATGTACACTATGTGGACCCAAAGCAAGGGTTACCAGCTTACTGTTATCGATATCCTGCCGGGCGACGAGGCCGGGGTGAAAAATGTTACGCTTACCGTGGCCGGACCCTATGCCTACGGCTACCTGAAGGCCGAAATAGGCGTGCACCGGCTGGTGCGCATATCTCCCTTTGATGCCAGCGGGAGAAGACATACCTCCTTTGCCTCTGTTTCCGTATTGCCGGAACTGGATGAGACCATCGCCGTCGAGATAAACGAGGCTGATTTGCGGATAGACACATACCGGGCCAGTGGCGCCGGCGGACAGCATGTCAACAAGACCAGTTCGGCCGTCCGTATCACCCATATCCCTACGGGTATCGTGGTGCAGTGCCAGAATGAGCGCTCCCAGCATAAGAATAAGGCCACGGCCATGAAAATCCTGAGGGCGCGTCTTTATGAGAGGGAAAAGGCCATCCAGGACAAGAAAAAACAGGAAATCCATGACGGAAAAAAAGAAATCGCCTGGGGCAATCAGATAAGATCGTACATCCTGCAACCCTACCGCCTGATTAAGGATCACCGGACAAATCTGGAGATAGGCAACATTGATGCGGTACTAAATGGTGATTTGGACCCGTTTATCAGCGCCTTTTTGTTGAAGGGGCCTCAGACCTGAGACCCGTGTGTGTACGACCGGGCGGAACAGACAGATAGGCCGTCTCTGTATCCCGGACATACTTTTGAATCCCGTCGGCCAGGTGTTCGGCTATGTCATTAAGGTATCCTTCATCCTTCAGGCGGTCCGCCTCCTGGGGGTGGCTGAGAAATGAGATCTCCACCAGGACAGAGGGCATCTGCGCGCCGATAAGTACAAAGAAGGGGGCCTGTTTTACCCCCAGGTTATTAACCTGCTCATATCGCTTGGTAAGACCGCTTACCAGGCAGTCCTGCACGTACTCTGCCAACCGGCATGATTCGTTGATCTTACAGTTCAGCATAAGGTCATTTAATATCTTCTGAAGGTCGCTTATATTCTTTGTAGAAGTGGCATTTTCACGGGCAGCGACACGCATGGCATCATCATCCGAGGCCAGATTCAAAAAGTAGGTCTCAATCCCCCGGGCCTCCGTGTTAGGCGCAGAATTGGCATGAATAGAGACAAAGAGATCGCCTTTTCTGGTATTGGCAATGGCAGTGCGCTCTTCCAGCGGCAAAAATGCGTCCTTGTCCCGGGTTAAGATAACACTGCACCGCAGCCGTTCCTCGATCTTCTGTTTAACCTTCCTGGTGACTTTAAGGACGATATCCTTTTCCTTAAGCCCGTTGATTCCTATAGCCCCGCAGTCTTTACCCCCGTGTCCGGGGTCCAAGACTATCCTCCGCACACCCAGACCCAACTGCTGGGGAAGCGTCAACTGTCCGGGGTCTTTCTCTTTTCCCTTCTCCGCCCGCCCGCCGATGATGTCGATAACGATGCGGAAGGGATTCAGCAGGTAAAAGACCTTATATTTCTTAAGCGATTCGATATCCAGAACCACCCTTACGGTATCCTTCTTATACTGGCCGGCGCGCACATAGCGGAGCAGGCCATCCATGACCGGAATGGGATCCCGCAGATTGGGGCCCAGGCGGCTCTGGAAGATATCAATATAAAGCCGCTTTGGCTTTTTGATGTCAGGATCTTTCTTCAGCAGATGTTCCTTGAACGGCGCCTGGTCTTCCGCATCAATGACCACACGCGTGTAATCGGAGTTGGACCAGGCTCGAATATCTTTGACCTCGCGCAGCCCTTTAATAACCGGTGTTCTTTCAAGTTTCGGCCTTTCTTCGGCCTTGGCGTCCGCCGCCATCTTTTCAGCCGGCGCATTATCCTCAGGCCTGCCGATCTTGGCCAACAAGGCCCCGGCCTCTTTAGCCCGGGGGCTTTTCGGGAAGCGGTTGCACAGCCTCTCATACATATCGATAGATGCAGAGAGGTCTCCCGGTCTCCCGGAATAACGGTAAAGCTCCTGGTATATACCGGCCATCATGTAGAGGCATTCAGGCGCTGCCGGGCCATCGGGTTCATCCGAATATATTTTCTTGAATTTATCAATATGTTCCAGCCAGATCTGGCGGTATTTGGCGCGGGGCGAGGACTTAAAGTCCGTGTAATCCCGTTTCGCCCTTACGTATGCATCCTGAGACGAAAGGGCCCAGGAAGATGCCGGACTAATGCCTCCGGCCGGTATAAAAAACCACAAGAGCAAAGACCAGCAAACGATATATATAAAATAACCCTTCCGCATACCCTTACCCATTTATCTTTAAGATCGGCTTCCTTTTATATAATTTCAAATTCCAAAATCCAAAGTTCAAATGAAATCCAAATGACTAAATGTCAAATCTGAGCATTCAGCTTTCAGCATTCAGCTTTGAACTTCTTTACCCATCTCTGCGGCCTCTGCGTGCTCTGCGGTGAATATCCGGTCACTTTATCTGTCTCTGGAGTTCATTAAGGAGATTCAGGGCCTCGAGCGGCGTAAGGGACGCAATATCGATGCCCTTCAACATACGAAGAATCCTGCTCTCGTCATCGCTGAACAGACCCAACTGGACCGGGCCCTTATCCGGCATCCTCTTCACCGCAGTCCCGAACTCATTACCCTCGATCTTCTTTAATATCTCTTTGGCCCGCCTGACCACATCTTCCGGCAGACCGGCCAGCCGGGCCACCTGGATCCCGTAACTGTAATTCATGCTCCCTGGAACCAGCCGATGCAAAAATATTATCTCTTCGTTCCACTCCTTTACTGCAACATTGTAATTTTTGACATTCTTATAGCTATGGGCCAGTTCCGCCAACTCGTGATAATGCGTGGCGAACAGAGTCCGGGCCCCTTTTTCTCCCTTATCCAGCAGATACTCCGCCACCGCCCAGGCAATGCTCAACCCGTCGAACGTACTGGTGCCGCGGCCTATCTCATCCATTATGACCAGGCTTTTTCCTGTGGCATTGTTCAATATATTTGCCGTTTCCATCATCTCGACCATAAACGTGCTCTGCCCGCGGGCCAGATCATCCATGGCCCCCACACGGCTGAAAATACGGTCCACCAGGCCGATCGAGGCCTCCTCCGCCGGGACAAAGCTCCCCATATGGGCCATAAGGACAATCAGGGCCGCCTGCCGCAGGATAGTGGATTTACCCGCCATATTGGGCCCGGTAATAATCAGCATCTGGTTTTGGTCATTGTCCATAAGCACCGAGTTCGGCACAAATCGCTGTCCCTTCAAGGTGCGTTCGACGACCGGATGCCGGCCGTCGCGGATCAAGATGGCATCGCTGTCGTTAACCTTTGGGCATACATATCCATGACGGTCTGCGTTTTCGGCAAAAGAGGCCAGGACGTCGAGTTGGGCCGTGAGATGGGCGGTCTTCTGTATGCGCGTGGTCTCTGCGGCCACCCGCAGGCGAATCTCCTGAAAGATGCGGTATTCCAGGTCAGTCCTTTTCTCTCCGGCCGTGAGCACCTTTTCTTCATAATCCTTGAGCTCAGGGGTTATAAAGCGTTCTGCGTTGACCAGGGTCTGTTTGCGGATATAATCAGCGGGGACGGATGAAAGGTTGCTTTTTGTCACCTCAATGTAGTAGCCAAAGACGCGGTTAAATCCCACGCGGAGATTGGATATGCCTGTCCTGGCCCGTTCCGTCGCCTCCAGTCTGGCAATCCAGTCCTTCCCATCTCGCTGTATGGAAATAAGTTCATCCAGGGCCGGGGAATAACCTTCCTTTATCATGCCCCCTTCCCGCAGACCCAGGGGCGCGTCCTCCCTTATGGCTTCCTCAATAATCCGGGCCATATCGCTGAGAGGGTCAAGGCCTCCGGCCATCTCCTTGAGAAGGTCGCTGGTCCCGGAAGGGATCAGGGCTATGAGATCAGGCAGTCGCAGGAGGGAACTCTTCAGGGCCAGAAGGTCACGCGGCGTGGCATTCCCCAGGACGATGCGACCGTTTAGCCGCTCCAGGTCGTAAAACTCGTCAAGGATAACCCGGATTTCACGCCTGGCCGAATGATGGTCCTTAAGCACGGAAACCGCCTCCAGACGTGCCTGTAACCCGCGAAGGTTTCTTAGCGGATAATCCATCCAGCGGCGTAACATACGGCCGCCCATGGAGGTCATGGTAATGTCCAGGGTGTCGAGGAGAGAGCCCCGCCTTCCGCCTGCCCCCGGTCCATGCGCCTTTTGGGTGAGTTCCAGGTTCCGTCGCGTGGTGTCATCGATAATCAGATAGTCGCCGGTAAAATGGGGCGTGGGCCTCTGGATATGGTCCAGACCTGCCTTCTGTGTCTCCTGTACATACTGAAGAAGCGCTCCGGCGGCCTGAATGCCGATCGACATATGCTCACATCCAAAGCCCTCCAGCGAGACGACCTTAAAGTGTCTGAGCAGACACTCACGGGCGGCATCCGGCGCAAAGGAGGCGTCATCACGGCCGGTGAAGGCCTTTCCCCTCCGGAAGCCCTCCAGAAATGAATACCCCCCCGCTTCTTCTATCTTATTGGCCACAACTATCTCCGCGGGATTCAGGCGCGCTACCTCATCCAGGACAGAGCTAACATCATCAGGTTCAGATTCCGTCAGGCGAAATTCACCGGTGGAAATATCGAGTGAAGCCAGGCCGGTTTTCTTTTCTCCGGGATAGACAGAGACGATAAAGTTATTAACCTTATCCTCAAGCATGTCTCCGTCAATGACCAGGCCGGGGGTAACCATACGAACCACTTCCCGTTTGACCAGGCCCTTTGTCTCTTCCCCGTCCTTCTGCTCACAGACAGCCACCTTAAGTCCCTGAGAGATAAGCCTGTTGATATAGCCTGAGGCGGCATGATAAGGGACCCCGCACATTGGGACCTTTTCCTCTGCGTTCTTGTTGCGGCTGGTGAGGGCGATATCCAGGAGCTTCGACGCCTTTATGGCGTCATCAAAAAACATCTCATAAAAATCGCCCATACGATAGAAAAGGATGGCATCCTGGTAATTCTGTTTTATCTCCAGGTACTGCTGGATCATGGGGGTGATTTTGTTAATCATACTACATTTAAATTTGCCACAGAGGACACAGAGATCACAGAGAAAAATATTTTTTGTAACACTTTAGCTGTTTGAAAAGAGCTTGTCGTCCAGAAAATGGCGCCTCAAAAATCCCCCTTAATCCCCCTTTTTCAAAGGGGGAAGTGCTTCTCCTCCCTTTGAAAAAGGGGGGTTGGGAGGGATTTTAAAATACTTTTTGAAGCTCCCCGCTGCAAGCACCGAGGAATGCGCTCGCTATGCATGTTCAACAGCTAAGCTGATACATTTTTGAAATTTTTAGTCTTTCTCTGTGTCCTCTGTGCCCTCTGTGGCTAAGATTATTTTGTTTTTAGAATTTTCTAATACTGATACCGCAATTCCAGCCAAAAAACAACCCACGCCTTATCACTCAAGGGATATCAACTCTATATCCCCCCAGGCCCCGATCTTATCGCCTGCAATTATTACCACGCCGGATATTTCTCCTATATCTTTAGCCAGAGACAGCCCGCGGTCTATATCTCTTTTTCCTTTAACTACGTTGCCTACCGCCGTAGCCGCAGCATCGGCCAACGCCGTGCATCCGGCCACCACCGTAACGGCATCGGCCTTGCCAAAACTTAGGGAGTGACCCACCGTACCGGAGGAAGTGCAGGCGCCTACAGGCATCTGACCGGCCGGGACGGCTATGCCGACCTTGCCGCTTAAAGGAGACCCTCCGGCAAAAATGCCTATCCGGGCCTCACTCCGGGTGGCGACAAAGATATCCCCGCCATTTTCCACGATAATTTCTCCGGTCTTCCCGCGGTCCAACAGGTCGCGGCCCACCCTCCCGGCAATGGCTCCGGCCACCGCCGCCATAGGGCCGACACCCGCACGCTGCCCGGCCTCTATCATCTCCCGGACAATGGGCGGCGCCAGTATATCCTGAGGAACAGGAACCAGAGAGGTAAAGAAATCCGGATGCTTGACAATATAGGATTCCAACTGGTGGCGATAAGACAGGACTAATTCTTCGGTCTCGCCGGTCAGGAGGCTCTCCGCCTGGATGTGAAGGTCGGTCTCCTTGACCTGCACCTGAAATACAACCAGCCCCGGAGCGCTGATCCAGGATCGATAAAATCTCTTTTGGTACTCATGCGGCAGCATGTACTTTACACCTGGAAATCCCCCTGTATCCCCCTTTTCCAAAGGGGGAATTGATGGACCTCCGTCCTCTCCCAAGGAGAGGCTTGACGGATTCCCCCCTTTAGTAAAGGGGGTGAGGGGGGATTTGTCGAATCCATGTATTTAAATGCCATTGTAATAATTATGCCGAATTTGCTGAAATGTCCAGCCCATTGATAACAAACACCCGTAGATTGAGAAATAGTTTGACAATTCCGATAGATATAGCGAAGATATGAGAGCCGTAATCGAAGGAGTAAACTCTGAGCCTTCAGCCAGAGTTGGTATATCTGCATTGTGTCTATCCCGCCAAATCGGGAGTATAAACGCAATGCGTTTATGAACGAGCTACGCAATATGACTTTTGAATAACAAAAAAGATCAGGATAAAATACTATGAAACTTTTTAAGAAAAAACTAACCGAACAAGAAACAGCCTCTCATTTTGTGCTTTACATAATGAAAGAGGCTCAAGACGCATGGCCAACAATTTACAAAAGCCTCAAAGATTCTTTTAAGGAAAAAATCGTTGTAGAAGATGAAAAGATGGCCGCATTTGATTTGGCACTTGCGGCAATCGCACAAGATTTGCAAGCTGTCAAGAATTTATTCCCACAAGACCAAGCGGAAAGAATTGAAAAATGGGTTTTGAAGTGTATTGATACAGAAGATTGGGGCGAATATGCGGTTGATGAAGTAAAACAGTATGGAGAAAAATTTCAAAAAGATATTCAGAAGATAAATGCCGGGGGCGATCCTTTGAGTGCCATTCCCGCCCGTTTGCTTCATCGCTGGCTAGGCAAAAATATTCAAAACTTTGATGTAGAGATGAATGGAGAGAAGACAGGGATTATCAACCCCGTTCTTCTTATGATGGTTTCTGGTACGCTTTCCGCTTTTCTTGGAAGTTGGAAAAGGTTAAAAGACAATTTTAAAATAATTGAGGGGGATATACCTTTAGATGAAAATCCGGGCGGTTTGAAAGATTATGTGCCCGAGCCGGAAGAGAATAAACCAGACGGAACTATCCAATATTACGATGAAAACGGGAATCTTAAAGAGAAATGGTTGCCGCCAGAACAAATAAAAGAGTTGTTAAAGAAAGGTGGCGCAAAAAGACTTTATAAAATTCTTATAAAAGGTCCTTGGGATGGTGTTAAAGAAGCTCTTTGGGAACTTTCTGACGAAACCGTTGAGAAGTTTGTTGATGAAAAAGGTTATGCTTATGCAATTTGCGCTTACGAAAAAGGAGAACCGAGGTACGCTTTGACGGAAAAGAGAATGTGGGAAAGAATGGACGAGGTGGAAGAAATAATGATGAAGCCGAATTTATCACCAGAACAAAAGCAAGAAAAAATAAAGAAAATGTTGGATAGATGACCCGTTTATGATTAAGTATAAAGAAGTCATATCATACAGCGTATAACACGGCATATAAGTAATGGCGTGGGTTGTAGCGGTTATGGCGTTTGTAGCCCGCATCAGTTTTCTGCCAACTTGATAGTAAAGTACCCCGTAACCCGCCACTACTCATATGCCCAACCGATAGGCGCAATTGCCAGATTTTGATTGGAGAATATTATGGATAATACTAACTATCAAGGATTCGTTAAGCAAGCAGAACGAGGAGAAATACTTATTGGAATCGAGCCTGCTCTAGCCAGAAAATTCTTCACCGATACTGAGCATAAGGCTATTCAACAAGAAATTGGAGAAGCGTTATTCATAGAACGTTTCTTTGTCAAGGCAGTTTGGTTACTTGAATTCATCTCTCTATTAGCTGGTGTTGTTGCAAGTATCTTCGCTTTGGGTTGGTATAGTGCTATTGCCATTCCAGTTATGATTGTTGGCGTCTTTATTTTAGGTGGTAAGGCTTCAATGGGAACACAGAAAATCGGTGGTGCCGTCTTTCTTGTCATTTTTTGCTTTTTTCTTGCTTTCTATTTTAGAGAAAAAGGACCAGCATTATTTCTCTGGTTGGTTTTATTACCAATGCCATATTTTTTTGCTCGGTTGACCTATAAATTGGCAACTTTTTTTCTTCGTGCACTTTCGCTTAGAAATGAGAAGGTTTTTAACTTGCTATATGACAAGGCAATATTTTTGAAGAAGGTATAAAAAATGGCAACTGCGCCTAACAGCGGCACAAACGGAGGACTCAAGACCTGCTGATTTTGTCTGTGCCGCACACGTTGGCTGACATGCCGTCAAACTGATATGAAAACAATACGACCCAGAACAGCATCCACCTTGCCATTCGCCGGTGCTATTTCGTTCAAGGACTTTCAAAGAGGAATCAAGCCTTTTGACTTCGTGGGTTCTTTGATGTCGCTGCAAACGTTGAGCGTGTTGATGGGCAATCAAGTTTGGGTGAACATCAACCTTGAGTTCGAATTCCATGCAAGCAGAAAAGTAAAGCATCAAATTCTACTATCAAAGGATTTCATCTCGTTCCTTGCAAAACAGGTTGTCCTGTACTGTTCGCAGACAGGAACGCAGTTGAATGAATTGGACTTGGCAAACCTCCTATTTAAGTACGGCAACCTCGAAACAGATCTAAATTATGTAAACCCAGCCGAAGAAGATAGCTGGCTATGGGTTTTGCGTGCAACAAATCATCAATGGTCTTATCTCCGACTCCCATCGTCGATACTGGGAAGATATGTCTATCTATTTGAACGTGTTTTTGCAGACAACGACTTGAAGAGGGAAATCAATCAAAGCCTAAACATCAGCCTATTTGATCTCCTAAGAATTGGGTTTTCAATTCTTGCCGGGTTTGCTGTCTCACCGGATGGTAGATTGGCATCAACGTCGTTTGAAATAAGCCGATACACCAATACACAGATAGAAGCCCTAAAACCACTGCTAACGCAGGAGAATTTAAACAAGTTCTTTGATATCTTTGCCACTGACAAAAAGCATTTCTGCGAGGCAAATAAGCAATACCGACTGGCAAGTCCTTTACTGAAAAAGTACGAGTTTAACCCGCTCAAAAGATACCCTATTATCATTACCGATTCAGATAAAGATAATGAGAAATACATCATTCCTTCACTGGCGGACTTTCTTTATGCAACCACCGAGGGCCTTTATTATGTCCTGCTGGACAAGCTTCAGGAGGAATATAAAGCGAAATTATTTCGCCTCTTAGGAGAAGCCTTTGAAACATATGTGGGTGAGCTCATAACGTTTTACAACTTAGACCTTTTCTCCAGGGCTCGGCTAATAGGCGAACAAACCTATCGCGTTGGTCGAAATCAAGTACGGAGCGCCGATTGGCTGTTGGTATCGGATCAAACCATTTTTCAGATCGAATGTAAAAAACGAAAACTGAACAGCTATGCCAAGGCGGGGGTTGAAAGCAAAGACGGAAAGGGGATTAAGGCGTTTCTCAAAAACGTGGCCGAAGGACTCGATAAATTCTACAAGAAAGAAGACCATATAAGACAGGGCCTATTGAACGGGATAACATATGGAGGACAGAAGTTCATCAATATCATCGTCTATCTGGATGAGATGTTCTCCCTTAACCAGTACGGAAGAAACGAAATAAGAAAACACATGAAAAACGAGAGGGATGACTTCTATATCTTAGGGTGCTGGGAGTTTGAACTATTATGCCAGCATTCAAAAAACAAGACGCTTAACTTAGAGAGAGCATTGAGAGACCTCATGAGCAATAGAACAGAAATTTATTACATAGAATTTCTTGATAATATCTACAATGATTTCTTTGACGGTTTGACGATGTAGAAAACTTGTGGAGGAGATGAGGCCCTTAAGATTCTAAGGAACTCAACGTCCATAAATTTATAAGTTTCTTAACCGTAGGAGGGGCGGGACGCCCTTAAATTTATAAGTTTCTTGTTGCTCGTATTTCTTCATTTGAAGGGAGGACGTGTGTTCGATACCTCGGAAGATATTTATTCCATAAATATGGAAGATGTCCAGAATGTAGCAGAGGAAGAGCTTGGGAGAGAACTTTCGGAATCGGAGTTGAACATGCATAGCGAGCGCATTCCCCGCTATTTGCGGCGGGGTTAGCGAGCGAATACGATGCATTTTACCTTGCATACGGAGATTCCCCGCAGCTTGCTGCGGGGAGCTTCAAAATCATAGAAGATAAGATCGGTGATTATATAGATTGGTATGGTGCCATATATTCAGCTATACAGAATGAAGTTTTGAACGTTACTGAACATCCTGCGTCGGAATAGACGAAGTCGTAAAATACGTAGCAGCTTAAATTTATATGTTAAGAGAAATGTATGGAACTAGAGGGAATAAGGGATAAAATAAGCAGAGGGGAATACCGCTACTCTGACCATGCCGTAAAAAGGATGATCAAACGGTCCATTGATCGCGCTGAGATAGAAGAGGCCGTATTATCAGGTGAGATTATCGAAGAATATCCCGATGATAAATATTCTCCGAGTTGCCTTGTTTATGGGAGAGCGAGATCCGGCAGACATCTTCATGTTCAGCTTTCCATCCCTCCGACTGTTGTCATAATTACAGCTTATGATCCTGATGAGACCGAATGGATAGATTATAGAGTTAGGAGGAAAAAGAAATGAGATGCGTTTTCTGCGGCGGTGAAACAAAGAAAATGTTGGTAACCTTCAATTATGAAGAGGAAAACAGGTATTTTCTTGTCGAACATGTACCTGCTGAGGTTTGTGATCGTTGCGGTGAGAAGACTTATTCTCCAGATGTTACTGATGAATTATTGAAATTCGCGAAAGACAAATTTAAACCGGTTAAAAAGCTGGAGGTCCCTGTTTTTGATTTTGCTGAAGCTTCTTAATGGTGGAGACCATCAGCGACCAGTTAACATGAATTTGCCCGTAACGGCAGATAACAGAGTGCTTGAGGTCGACACCCAAAGGCTTGGCCCTTCTCAAATACTCAAAATGTTATCTGAAAGCTGCCGGTTAAAGGAATATAGTATTATTAGTCAGAAAAGAAGGCAGCTTATAAGCGCAGTAGGCGAAAGAAGAAATGAAAAAAAGTAGATTTCCGAAAGGATGGGATGAAAAGAGGGTGAAGAGAATTCTTGCCCATTACGAGAAACAAACCGAAGAAGAAGCCGTGGCTGTGGCCGAGGATGAAGCAGCATATGAAGATAAGACCCAGACAATAATAGAAATCCCTGTTCAGTTAGTCTCTACAGTTAGGGCACTTATAGCAAAACATCGAGCATTACGGCATCCGAAGACAAGAGCGGATAACAGCGGATAAAAGGAAAATTCTTGGAACAAATGATATGTGAAATTTGTGGAAAAGAGGGAGCGCGCGTCCGGCGGGTTGCAAGGACCTACGGTAAGGGCAAGGACATCTTGGTTATAGAAAATGTTCCTGTGGTAACTTGTCCTCACTGCGGAGAGAGCTACCTTGATGCGGAAACGCTTCACGAAATTGAGCGCATAAAGCTTCACAAAAAGAGTTTTGCGGAAAAGCGCCAAGTTCCGGTTGCTCACTTTGCATAATTAAAAGGGACGCACCCCACTGCGTATAACAACCGGCTTTGCAGCTCCTTTATTGGACTTCGAGTTGGTAAGATCGCAAAAATGGCCTATGGCACATTCGCAAAGCCTTGAACGTTATCGCCGGGTTTCGCCTTATTCTACCGTAACACTCTTGGCCAGATTGCGCGGCTGGTCAACATCACAGCCCCTTAAGACGGCTATCTCATAGGCCAGGAGTTGTAAGGGCACGGTATAAAGGATGGGCGCCATCTCCTCGGACACCTTTGGCAGGAACAGGGTATGACTGGCTAACCCCCCCACTTTTTCATCCCCCTCATCGGCCAGGGCAATGACTATCCCCCGCCTGGCCATGACCTCCAGCACATTGCTTAAGACCTTGTCATAGACCGGCGAAGCAGGGGCCAGGGCCACCACCGGCATGGCCTCATCGATTAAGGCAATAGGCCCGTGCTTCATCTCGCCGGCCGCATAGCCCTCGGCGTGGATGTAAGATATTTCTTTGAGCTTTAAGGCGCCTTCCAGGGCAATGGGAAACATATAATTACGGCCCAGATAAAGAAAATCCCTCTTCTTGTAGAATTCCAGGGCCAGTTCCTTTACCGCCGCATGTATATTTTTGATATTATCTTCGAGAAGCGGGGGGAGGTCTATGATGTCCTTAATCATAAGCCGGGCCTTTTCCTTTGAGATAACCCCCCGCACCCGGCCCAGATAGATGGTCAGGAGGTAGAGGGCGGTCAATTGGCTGGTAAACGCCTTGGTCGAGGCCACGCCTATCTCCGGACCGGCGTGGGTGTATATCGTCCCGTGCGATTCCCGGCTGACCGTGCTCCCCACCACATTGCAGATGGATATAATTTTGGAGCCCTTTTCTTTGGCTATACGGAGTCCGGCCAGGGTGTCCGCGGTCTCGCCGGATTGGGAGATGGGGACGGTCAGTGTGTCTCCATCTATAAGCAAGGAGCGATACCTGAACTCCGAGGCCAGATCCACCTCGGTGGGCAGGCCAACCCATTTTTCCAGATAATATTTGGCCAGCAGGGCCGCATGCCAGGAGGTCCCGCAGGCCACAAGCATTATGCGCCTGATAGCCTTCAGTTCTTTTTCCGACAGGTCTATCTCCGGAAGATAGGCCTCGCCCTCTTCTCCCGATACCCTTCCCCTTACGGTATTTAAGATGGCCTGCGGCTGCTCGTAGATCTCCTTGAGCATAAAGTGTTTGAAGCCGGCCTTTTCGGCCATGGCCGCATCCCAGGTTATCCTCTCCGCCTTCTTCTTTACCTCTTCCCCGGTAGCCGCCTTTTTTATCTGTATCCCATCCCGGCGCACGATAACCATCTCACCATCGTCCAGGAACATAACATCCTTGGTATAACGCAGAAAGGCAGGTATGTCCGAGGCCAGGAAATACTCCCCTTCGCCCAATCCCAATACCAGGGGGCTCTGGTAACGCGCCGCCACCAGGACTCCGTCCTGAGTGCACATCGCGGCCAGGGCATAAGAACCCTCTACCTCCCGCACCGCCCGGGCCACCGCCTCACTCAGATCGCCTGCAAAGTATTTCTCGATAAGATGGGCCAGGACTTCGGTATCTGTGTCTGAACGGAATTCATGGCCTTCCGCCTTTAGGTTCTCCCGCAGGCTGAAATAGTTTTCAATGATGCCGTTATGAACTACCACCAGCTCGTTCTTGCAGTCCGTATGCGGATGGGCGTTCCTTTCATTGGGGACACCGTGGGTAGCCCAACGCGTATGACCAATGCCGGTAAAACTGGCCTCATCCCTCTTCCCGTTTAGTTTAAGGTCCAGGTTTTCCAGTTTGCCCTCGGCCCGGCTAATATTTATCTTGCCATCCTTAAGATAAGCTATGCCCGCCGAATCATAGCCGCGGTACTCCAGCATCTTGAGGCCATCCAGGAGAACCGGTATCACCCTCCTGTGGCCCACATAACCTATTATCCCGCACATGGAATTATCCTCTCCATCTTCCCCCGGACCTAACGTGATCCCCGGCCGAAAAGCACAATTTTAATAGTCTTTACCACAATTAACAAGTCCATTACCACAGACATGTGTTTGATATAATAAAGATCGTACTTCAACTTTTGCAACGCATCATCCTCGGATGCCCCATAAGGATAGAGAACCTGCGCCCAACCGGTTATCCCCGGTTTTACTGTGTGTCTTTGATCGTAGTAGGGCACGCTTTTTCTTAATTCATTTACAAAATGAGGCCTCTCCGGACGGGGCCCCACAAAGCTCATATCTCCTTTAAGGACATTCCACATCTGGGGTATCTCATCGATTCTCAGGTTACGTATAATCCTGCCTACCCGGGTAATGCGCGGATCATCTTCCTGCGCCCAGACCGGGCCGCTGTTCAGCTCCGCATCTGTTCTCATCGACCTGAATTTATAGACCTTGAATATCCGGCCATTCTCACCTATCCGCTCCTGCTTAAAAAACACCAGGCCTCTGGAATCAAGCTTAATGGCTATGGCGGTAATCAATATAACCGGCGCAGTTATTAACAGGCCGGTCGATGCAAGGGCAAATCCCACAAGCCTTTTCGTCACCCGATGCAGGGGCGTCTTCTCAAACCCCTCGGAAAATATGAGCCAGCTCGGGTTAATCTTTTCTACCAGGATCTTGCCCGTCAATATCTCATAGAAGGTCTCGCCTTCTATAACCGGGGTGCCGTTCATCCGGCAATCCAGGAGCTCGGCAACCGGAAGCGCGCCTCTTCTCTCGTCCATAGAGACCACGATCTTGTCAACTTTTTCCTGTTCGACAAGCCTCTTTAAGTCCCGGATATCCTCAAAAATAGGAATTTCTGTTTGCGATGTCCTCTCCCCCCTGGCCATCGGGACCAAGCCCACTATCTTATAACCTGAATCCGGTTTCTCTCCCAGCTCCGCTAAGATGTCTGCGGCCAACCTGCCGTTTCCCACCAGTAACAGCCTTTGCGCAAACATATTCTTGCGTAATATTAAATTGTAGATAAAGCGCCAGGAAGTGACCAAAAGAACCAGGAAGGCCAGGGTAATAAAAAAAATACCCCGCCCCATGATGAGCTGCGGGAATATATAATAGATTACGGCGAGACCGATAGAAGCCACCCCAAGGGCATGGAGGAGGCGGATACCCAGTTCCAGAAAGGTATCGGTAACTTTTAGATCATAAAGATCAAAGTAATAGAGGCTAACCTGGCAGACCAGGGTAATTAGAAAAATCTTGCTCCATATCAGATTATCCCCCAGCCATCCGTCATCCAGTCCTCCAAGGCGAACCATGGCGGCCAAAATGACGGACAGAAAAATAAGGCCGCCCTCACCAACCACAAAGAGGACGTTCCTGATGGGATAGTACTGGTTGAATATCTTGATCATAGCCTAACTCAAATCTCCCTAGTCTCCAGACGGGCGGTCAGCACTCAGCTATCAGCGTTCAGCTTAATGTGTTGTTTGTTTTGTTTTTTTGCTGATCCGCCTGAGCAACTGTGTTTTTTGTCAAGCGGTTTTTAAGCATGGTTGCCATA
>JAVHLC010000015.1:4807-37207 GCA_031082315.1 Thermodesulfobacteriota bacterium | reverse complement strand
GGGTAACGCCGTGATCCTTTTCCTCCTCTAAAAGGGCAACATTGTGATCCTTTTCTTCTTTTAAAAGGGTAACGCCGTGATCCTTTTCCTCCTCTAAAAGGGCAACATTGTGATCCTTTTCCTGCAGATCTCCGCTCTCAATTTTTCTCTGATAGCTTTTTGATCTGAGCCTCGGATGGATGTGGTACACATCTTCTTCTGAAAGCGGCGCGTTAATGGGAAGGATCACCTCAAACTTGCTTTCTTTGCCCCTTCCCTGCTGGCTTTCGTATTTTATGAGCCCTTCCAGCTCAAGCTTTCTGAGTATTTTTCTTATGCCGAGGCGTGAGCTTACTCCTGACGTTTCAATGAGGCGCTCTATTGAGTAGTGGAACTGGCTGCTTCCGAAGCGCTCCATGAGCTCCAGGAGCCTCTGAAATACGCACCAGGGCCCGGGCCCGAGCTTCCCCGGCAGTTTGCTATATCTTACCCAGAGCGGGTAGCGACCGAAGATATAGTCGATGTGCCTTCCTTTGCCGTTTTTTTCGGCCATAAAGAAATAACCCTCCAAAGGCGCCGTTTTGACTTATCCCTGGAGGGCATGGTATAATATCTTTACAAGTTTTTGTATGCCCCCGGGCATAGTCATAACGCCGCCACATTTTGAGTGTGGCTTTTTTCTTTTACTTGCCTGCCGTGGCGCTTTTGCGCCCGCCTTCTTCACCGGTATCGAGGAAGAGCTTGAAAAGCTCTTCTCCCCGAATTCTATGGAGCCTCCCGAGCCTGTTCGACCGAAGCTCACCTGACCGGATCTTTCTCCTTATGGTGGTCTGGCTCACTTTCAGTATCTGCGCGGCTTCTTCTATTGTATATATCTCGTTATCGCGAAGCTCCATAGCGACCTCCCCTAGACTTCCATTCTCCAATATTATACAATATTGACCTTAATTGGTCAACGCTTTTCTTGAGTGTTCGAAATCCAGCAGTGACCGTTCTGGAATGAGCCTCAGGAATCCGCTCTTTCTTTTCTTGCAGGAAAATTCTTCATTTTAAAGAAGCATATAGTCAGCGGGAACCGGCTAGAGTAACTCTAGTCCGGTTCCTTATTATTTTTTGCCGTAGGAGGATGGTCATGACAATGGTCAACGATGGTCAATGGTTGACGCTCACTGAGGCAAGCAATTTAACAGGGAAGAGTATCAATTCCCTTCGTTTATTGATCAGGCGGAAGAAATTGACGATGGTCAGGAAGGTCAGGGGAAAACGCGGTGACGAATGGATTATTCATCGGGAGGCTATTCATGACGTAGGTCAGGGTGATCAAGAGATGACCACGGTGACGAGGGTTGGTGACCAGGGTGACCACCCTTCAATGCCTGACGCTTGTCATGTGATCACCCTCCCGCTCGAATATTATGAGCGGCAACAGAAAGAGCGCGACCAGCTTTCCCAAGGCCTTCTGATGTACCGCTACAAATTTGAGGAGCTCGACCGGGTCGTCAAGGCCCTTCCCGCCCCCCCAGATATCATAGCCGAGGAGATCCGCCAGAAGGACTCCGTCATAAAGGAAGCCCAAAAGGTCCTCAATGATGCCCAGTATGCCATCACTCAGAAAGAGGTCGCCCTGGCGGAGCTGAAGCAGAAACTCGACGAGGCCGAGCAGGCGAAAGAGCACCTGAGAGAAGTTTGGGAACAGGCGATGGCAGACATCAAAAAGCCCTGGTGGAAAAAGGCGCTCATTGCCACTGGCATGTGGAAGTAAAAACGCCTCGCCGCTTGCTTAAAGAATATTTCACGTAAGGAGGATTTACCCTATGGTTTTCAATGAACCCACTCTGGAAAAAGCTCTTGAGGAAAAAGGCATATACATTGGCATCTAAAAGCGCCCGCCTTCCTTAAAGCTTTTACCGCCGCTCAATAGAACGAGGCAAAAAGCTTTTTCGCCGTCACTCCAAGTTTCTTGAAAAACTCATCGATTATCTTGTGGGACTCCAATGGGACGAGAATACACCCTCTGGTGAGCTTCTCGCCTCCCGTCTTCCCGAGCAGGCCTGGATAGGTTTTCCCACGGGCCTTATAGCCGTAAAGGGTCCTGAATAGATTGATGCGCTTGTTATATGAGGGCGCAGTGTCCCAGAAGAAAAGCACCCCGGTCTTCCCCTGCGCATCGGAAGAGGCATACTTGCCATAGAGCACGATGCCGTCAGCCACAAGGGCAGGGTAGAGGCTTTTCCAGACATCGGCGTTTCCCACATGGCAGCTGAAGTGTTGAGTAGAGCCTTTGAGCTTCCAGTAATCGCGGTATTTTACCGACGCATAGAAGTCCTCGGCATACCGCTCAATCTCACTCTCCAGGGCAGCCAGATCGCCGGAGGCCTCAAAAAAGATATCAATATCGCTTTTTTTCCTGAGCTCCCCTCTCGCGCCCGATCCGAAAAGAATCACCGCTCTTATCGCCTCGATGCGCCCCGGCTCCAGGTGCTCAAGCACAAAGGACACAAAATCCATGGCATAGGGAACCGCGCTGCTATATCTCATCGAGCCCCACCTCCCTGAAAAGCTCCTTAAGGGCGTTGAACTGCTCAAGCTGATCTCTCAGGCGCGAAGCCTCCACTTTCTTGCCATAGCAGAAATCATTGCGGTTCTTCTCAATGTTATAGACGAGCTCAAGAATCTCCGCCTTCCGGGGAAAATCCTGCGGGATCTTTTCAGCGAGCCGCTTTTTTGACTTCAGCCATTCATGGTGAACGCGCGCGCTCACATGGAGGAGCCTGCTCTTATGGAGGTAAAGTTCAAGCATTTCCGCCGCGCCGAGGGAGGTGAGAAAGCCTATAGCGCGCTGGTGGTTTTCTGCTCCTTTATCAACGCAGAGATCTATCGTTGAGAATGCTTCTCTCAGGGATTCAAGATGAGCTTCGATGTTCATTGTATCAGGCCTTTCCTCTTGTTGCTGTAACCTCTGTTACCACAATATTGTAACACAAGTTACAACGACATACAAGGGAAAGGAAACAAATCCTGATTTGAGCACAAAACCAGGCTTCTGTCGTCTAATACTCTTTTAGCAAAGAGATTCTGCAATAACAGAACCACTTGAAATCAATAAAGGTGGGGCTTTAAAGCTTTCCTTAAAAATTCCCACCAGGTGGGTGAGAACCCCATAAAAAACCCCACCTCGTGGGTTGATTTTTCAATGTGAGATCGCACCTCTTCACTGACCCATAGAAAAGCCCGCCACACGGGCAAAATACCGCCCCACCCCAATATCGCCAAAGAATAGTTTGACGATATTGAAGGCCTCGCTTGACGCAATATTAACCAATATGTTAATATTAACTTAAAGAGGGGGCTCAATGAAATTTTCTACCTTCACTCGTGATGGCGTTCTTCCGCCTGGCGACTATCCTCTGACGATTTCGGAGCTCCGCCGCTCTCTTCTGGTGAAAGGCCCCCGCAAAGAAATAGTGTCCTGGGACAGGGAATGGCGCTTATTCCTTGTTGACAATCTCGAGGTGCTCGCAGGCCATCTCTGGAGCGTGGGCATCACCGATCTCTATATTAACGGCTCCTTTGTGGAAAACAAGGCCCATCCCAACGATATAGACGGCTACTTTATATGCGATCTTCTCTCATGGCGCAATGTGCAGTCAGAACTGCTCCTCGTTGATGACTGCTGGACCTGGGATTCCTCTCTTCGCCGGCCCTATAGGGGCCTTCCCAAAAAGCAGCTTCCTATGTGGCATAAATACAGGGTCGAGCTCTATCCGCACTTCGGCCAGCTTGCCGGCATCCGCGATGAGTTCGGCAATGATCAGCAGTTTCCCGCGGCCTTCCGCAAGACACGCGGTGCGCCGCCGATTCAGAAAGGCATTGTGAAGTTACTCAAGGAGGGGGGCAGGAAGCGATGATACGGACAGAGAGAGAGTATCAGGAAGCGCAGAAGAGGCTTCTCGGCGATCAGGAGGTAATGGCCGCCCAGAGGAAGCGCATGGGAGAGATCGGGCTCTCGGAAGAGGATATCGAGATGGCCATGGAGCCTGCCGTGTCTTTTCATCTTCAGCTCAAGGAAGAAGTCGAATGGTATGAGCGGGTGAAAAGCGGTGACTTTCAGCCTATTGAGTACCTCAATGAAGTGGGTCACCTCCTTGTGGGACTGAGGATTTACCTCGGCTTAAGCCAGAAAGAGCTCGCCGGCCGTCTTGGCGTATCAGAGGCCCAAGTTTCCCGTGACGAGAAAAATGAGTATCATGGGATCACCCTTGAGCGGGCGCAGAAAATTCTGGAGGCACTTAAAGCCGGTGTCGAGCTGCGGGTAAAGAAGCCCTCACGCCGGTGCGCGTAACCAAGGGATTTTCGAACACCCCTTAAATTTCGCCCGATTTTCCCTTGGCCCGGGGTGAAGGTCGCCCTTGCCTATAAAAATCTCTCCAGACCCCCTGCCATGCTCCAAAATTGTCCTTCATGTTCACCCCCAGGATCCACTCTCCCGGATCTCCTCCCCGCGCTCCCTCCCCTGGTGACAGTGCCGCCCTGGTGATAACCCTCACCGTCTTCGGTTTATCACCAGGGCTTGACCAGGCCCTCTGCACCGCAGCTTTTCTCCCGGCCTGCTCACACTGCCACCAGGGCGACAACAAAGCCTTTACGTGTCTCTGTAGGCGGTCTCCTCGCCCGCCCCCTTTCCTCTGAGCTCCCGGTGCCCTGCCGGGGGTAGGCTCGTCGGCCGGTTATGTTGGGCTGGGTACTCGGCGTCATGTTGAGGGCCGGCCTTTGCCTCGCTGTTCGGTGTAACGTAAGCCCTGATAGAGGCTATGCCGCCCCCCCTGCCGCAGTTTCCCCCTTCAGACTACCCCCTCCTTGGCACACCCCCCTTTAAGGTATAGGGGCATTAAAGCTGAAGGGGGAACCCAGCTCTCAGGGGGGGCTAAAAATCGGCATTCACCCCGCGGCCCCTCTGCCGATTTTTGCACCGAAACAGCGGGCATGCCGAAGGTGCGATTATTCCGTGACAGGCCCCTTCAGCACCAGGCCGGCCCTCAACAGCTCCCGGCGCCTGCCAGAGTTTGTCGCCTCTCCCTACCCTGGCGCCCCGCATCGCCATCCCTCGACAAAGTCAGTATCCGAAAGGCCCGCTCCTCTGCCTCACGCCGGCCGTGAGCTCAGGTGCGGTCCGGCAGGCCAGACACGCCTACCATTAACTCCAACTCCGAAAAGAGGCGGCCTGGCCTGCCGGACCCATATCCTTGCTTATGACTTCCGAGAGCTCCAGGAACCGGAAGTCAGTGCACGGAAAAACCTTTAAAATCGATGACAATAAGGGTGATTATATCAAATAATGAGGAACAATTCCCGTGCGGAAACAAAAAAGGGAAGCTATTGCGTCAAAACGGAGCTATGTTTCCGAGGGGCCCATATCCCCTTCAATGAGCGTCCGCCCCCAGGGATTTGTGTGTATTCAGAAGCAGATGAGCATATGCACACCCAAAACCCCTATGCCGATTACTATTTCCTCGACGTTGTCCTCGGGCGCAACTGAAGATAGAAAAGACGGGTCGGGAAGGGCTCTGGTTCTGCGCGTACAGGACAGGGGTGTTTCACTTCCGCTCCCGCCTTTTTTCCTGGCACTGACGCACCGCTTCCCAGGATTTTTCTTTCTTCGGCCCCCCCACCGCTCTTTAATGAGAAATTCTTGGACTTTTCCGGAATTTATTGTATAATATTCTCGGGCGCGGAAATCTATAAAAATCAACCTTCCTATCCTTTGGAATTACTGCAAAAATCAGTGGGTTGGCTGCCAACTAAACAATCATCTGAAAGATATTCTGAGGGAGTCAATCGGCTCTCATATTATTGAGCACTATCCCTGGTCAACTAAGATTAGGGAACTCTGCATCATTGGGAGTAAAATCAAGAATGATTAAGTTTGGATGGATGCCTATTATCCGAATCTCTTTCATCTTTATGATAATATCTCTTGCATTGCTTGATAAATTTCAAAAGGATCTGATAAGAGATGGATTGCTATGATGAAAAGATATGTGCTTATGAAAAATATATTGAAGATGTTGAGACTTACTCTGAATCAATTACTCTGGAAAAACCTACAATAGAGAATTTGATGCAGGAAATAGGGGCAGGAAAGGATTTTATCCAAGATAAACAATCTGTCCACAGGAGCCTGCGGCTTAAAAAAAATGCTATTTTGGAAAAAGCCAAAGAAATTGATCGAATAAATACACAAATATCTAATCAGATTATGGGAATATCAAATTTATGTAATTCTCTTGCAGCAGAAGTCCAGGCATTGGTAAAAAAACAGGAAGCCGGTGTAGGAGGTGTGCTTGGAAAAGCAATATTTGGGACTATTCTTGGCGGAATGGACGGTGTCATAGATACAATCGACCTTATTAAGGAAGGCATTGGAGCGATAGTCGGTGGCAAACAACTAATGGATATACCATCTCGGATAAAGAGATGTCAAGAGCAACAAGAGGAACTAAGAAGAATATCAAGGGAACTCAATAACCATAAACTCAGATTATTTACAAAACAAAATGAAGGAATGCTGTTGGCGAATAATATGAGGTCGTTCAAGAAAGATACGATGATCCATTTGAGAAAACTACACAGAGTCAAATTCTGGCAAATCAGATTCTATAAGGGTATGATCAATGATTGCCAGAATCTATTTCATTAGAGCATGTGTCTGCGGCTTCAAATAGGAAACAACTGTTCTGATAAGATCCCTAGCAACTTTTTCGACACCAAGGGCAGAGAAGTGTCCTGTCCCACCTGTCTTTACCAGTAAAATCCCAGTTAAAATGACTGGTAAATAATGTGGGATAGGGCGTTTTCTGGGTCCCACCATTTCGCTCATCTTTCCCCTCGGTCATATCCTCAGAACCCGACTTTACTCAGCTATTGCGCCGATTTTTCCAGAATTTCTTTTATAATTTTTACGAAGGTCGACGGAAACCGGGATCAAAGTCCCTATCCTCCTACGCATCGGGCGCCCACCCACGCGCCCTGACTGGGTAGTTGCTGATAGCTGGGTGCACCGCCGCACTGCCTCCTCTGGAGGCAGCACATGAGCCGTGGTCAATCACACGCTGCAGGGTGCATAACCCTGGTATTGCCCCGGATTTCTGCAATTCACTATGAGCCTATTTGCGAGACCGGAATAAAAGTTGCCTGGATGAATTGAACAAAGATTTTCGCGAAGTCTGCCGGCCGAGCATCAGGGACAACCTCATCAATACGCATTCCTATAAAAGCCCATTGATCAGACCAGAAGTCAATCTTCACATCCCGGCCGAGTTGATCCTCGATATTCGATTTGAAGGGTAGGATTTTTTTCAGCCAGTGCTGCAATCTTGCCTGTTGTCCCTCTTTATAGAAACTGAGGAAAGTTCCCCTCCCTTCTCCAAAATGTCGTGCGAAGTTCTTGGAGTGGGATGCGAATTGCAATTCATACAGTCCATTGGATATTCTGCCCGGGTATCGGATGCGCATCCAATTTTTACCTTCTTCTGTCCTGTCTGCAAAGTTTACCAGATCTGGAGGCAGCATCCGGCGCATTTCTTCGCATATACTGTGAAAGAACGGATAATAGCAGCTTTTGCTTGGGAATTTCTTGGCACTCCTGATATCCTCCTGCGAAAATTTCTGCCTCTTTGCGCTCGATTCGCCGAGCGGCAGCTTCCCGGATTCCCTGTCGGCAGTATACTGCTTGGCGTTGGTGCTCTCTGTGATATTGGCGGACTCCACTCCATTGTCCCGCTGAAAGTTCCAGATGGCGTGATCCAGGAGCCTCGGAGTCAGATGCTGGAACTCGGGCTTCAGCGACCGGCAGGCCTCTGTGATCAGGAGTTGCGCCTCTTCCATAGATATAGCCCGTCCCAGGGCGCGCTGCAGGAACCTCGTAATCATCCTATCCGGCTTGACTAAATCGTCGTTTCCGGAAAGCATGAAAAAGTAACGGAGCGACAGTCCACTGGCCTGCCCCGGGATGTTTCGTATCTCCGCCTCGAAGGTATAGTCGTCATACAGCTTTGTGATATCCCTCATTACATCAACCTCATGGGCCCTCAAGATGCACGCGAACCTGAGCACCGCCTCGGCCTTCAAAATCCCACTGCTGGTGGATGTTCTCTGCCTGTTTGAATATATGGATTCGACGAAGTAATCGACCCCATAACGCCGGTATGCCTCAATCATCTCCTGCAGCGTCTGCTGGTCAGGGGTGCCCTGGCTTATGCGAAAAAAATTGCAATATCTCCCGATTACATTCTTCACAGACTCGTACCGGACGCTAATAGAAAATATGGCGTCGATAACGCATAGCGGAAGACTCCCATAACCATACTCCGCTCCGAGCTTTGTATCTGCAAGACCGAGTGTACTCCTGCAGAAATCTGCAAGCTTGGCGATGTCAATGTCGTCCAATTGTGGTGGACCTCCTTGGTATTATGCCAGAATCGACGGTACTATCTGGAGTCTATCAGAAAGAGAGAGCAACTGACCACCCCTCCTTCTGATTTTCCCCGGCCTCCAGATAGATTCCTGTTAAAGAAAAGTGGGAAAGAGGGGGCGTTTTCTGGTAAGGGGAAGTGGGCTGGGACATTGTGCGTAGGTTATGCGGCTGAAGGTGTCGGTTTTGTGCCTCCCCCCGGGGGCGCCGCACCAGACGCACTTTCCCCCTTTTCTCCGAACCGGGCGCCTGGCGCGACCGCCCCCTCACTTTGACCTCCTGGGCGGTGGCTGGGAGCACGGCGAATGCAAGCCCGCCGGTGTCTCGATGCGGCGGGTCGTCAAAGGGCGCCCTTTGACGACATTCGCCTTAGGCGGGTGAGGTGCAGTGCGGGGGTTTCACTTGCGCGAACGTTTGCATTCGCAAACCCTGCGGGTCGTCAAACAGGTTTGTTTGACGACATTCGCGCCGTATCCCTCGACAAAGCCTGGTGCCGAAAGGGCCGCTTTTCTGCTACACGCAGCCTGTGCGCTCAGGTGCGGTCCGGCAGGCCAGACACGCCCACCATTGCCTTCAACCCTGAAAAAGGGCGGCCCGGCCTGCCGGACCACTCTTTCCCAATACTCTCCGAGAATTCCCGTGCGGAAACAAAAAAGGGAAGCTATTGCGCAAAAAGGCAGCTATGGTGCCGGTTGGTCTAGTATTGTCGCATTTTTTATTATATCTTTTAGACGGAAAACTAGTAACAAGCCAAAAGCAGCTATGTTTTTCCGACGCGCCTACTTGCGAGACATTCGCCCCGTTGGTTCCACATCCCAGGCTCATTGAAAATGCTATAATACTCTGGAACTATCTGTACCTATCTCATAAATTAATAGACAAATAAAGCAAAATATCGAAGACAGGATCTGGTCGATTCAATACGGAATGGATCTATCGTTTTCTTTAATATTTCAATCTCCACGGCGAATATGATTTCTCCAAAAATTTATGGGAGGCCAATATGACCAAAACCCCTGATGAAGTTTTAACGGAAGTAATTATTGCCGCTTTCCGTGAGAAGAAATTAGCTTCCGAAATCAATCTTAACGCCATCGCTGTTGGCCTGTCGGGTGGCAGTCTAACTGCCGAGGATTGGCGGTTGTTTGCCAATACCGAAATCAATAAATCTGGGGAGGTTGGGGATGGCAAAGCGAATTGAAAAACTTATTATTCAAGGTTTTCGAGGTGCCACTTGTCCCGTTGAAATTAATTTCGACACTACCAAGCCAATTGTCATGATCTTCGGTGAAAACGGCACAGGCAAGTCAAGCATTGTCGATGCCATTGACTTTGTCTGCAATGGGGAACTCGGTTCATTGACCTATCGAAGTTCTACCAGCCCAAAGAGTCACTTGCCAGCTCTTGGCAGTGACACTAAAAACCTTAAGATTGAGCTTTCGCTTGATGGTCGGGCATGGACCGCGATATTTGGAAAGAAAGGGCCGGAGATCACTGGATCCCCAGACCGTCCCACGGCCCGTATTTTGAGACGAAGTATAATTCTTGATATAGTAGATGCCCAACCCAAGGAACGCTATGAGGCGCTTCAGACATTCATTGCCGTTCCGAGCGTACAGAGGGGTGAAATTTCATTGCGGGAAGCATTGAAGAGGAGCGAGCAGGAATTGAACGAGGCAAATCGTTCGGTGCTGCAGGCGAATGAATCGTTAGAGACTTTATGGAAAGCAGAAAATAGTCTTGGTACGGATTATTGGGTATGGGCCAAGAGTGAGTCAGCCAAGAATCCCGCGGCCTTAGTTGCAGAAATCCGTGCTATCGACACAACTTTTAAAGAACTTTCTTTGTGCCTCCAGGCACGTACAAGTTTTCTCGATGCCGAAACAAATAACAATGCGGCAAAAGAATCGTTAAAGAAAGCGAAAGAGATTTTCGCCGTTGCCCAGGCAAAGGCAATAGGTGCAAATGAAAGTCTTATCAATTTACTTAAAGACACCGAAGTCTATCTTAAGAAAAATACGGACGTCAAGAATTGTCCCGTTTGTGAGCAGATTGTTGATGCCAACCAACTTCAAACAAGAATTGCCAATCGCCTTGCCGAGATTAAAGATGCTGTTGAGCTCAAGAAGATTGTTGATACTGCAGATAAGAATGTCACCGATACTTTTGCCATTGTACAAAATCAGCAACTGGCTTTTATTTCGGCAGTCAAGAGATTGGCAACTTCAGTGAAGAACTCTGCCCTTCCCGAGCTTATGGCGCTCGGGATCGACTGGTCAAAGTTTTCTCACTTCCTCAATCCCGAACCCCAATCTTCGGAGCCGGCGACAGTCATGGAGTCAAGAGATTTATTGAAAATCTTCGAAACTTGTCAAACACCGCTGAAGATTAAGCACACAAATTCCAGCAAATCTCTTGCCCAACTTAATGCCATCAAAAATCACGTTAATTTGGTCGAAGAGAAAAAAGCTTGCGCAGAGAATCTTACCAATCTTTCAACAAAGCTCTCGGCCATGTTGGAGGTTGTAGAAAAAGCCAGAAAGGCCTATGTAACGTCTATTCTGGCAGCAATTTCTGGAATTGTTCAGGATTTGTATTTGGAGGTTCATCCCGACGAGGGGATAGGCGGGATCCGCTTTTATCTTAAGCCCAACGTCCAAGGCTCTCTCGAGTTCGACGGAAAGTTCCAGTCCGCAACGGAAGTTCCTCCTCAAGCCTATTACAGCGAATCTCATCTGGATACATTGGGTGTTTGCATCTTCCTGGCGTTTGCAAGGCACTTTCATGACGGTAACACTATCGTTGTATTGGACGATGTTGTCACTTCTGTAGATCAAGCTCACGTGGCGCGATTCATGAATATGCTACACACAGAGGCTGCGCGGTATAACCAATTGATCGTCACAACCCACTACCGGCCCTGGCGAGAGAGATACCGATTTGCTCGCGGTCCTGCCGCCAATGTGCAACTTGTTGAACTTTTGCACTGGTCATTGTCTCGTGGAATACGGCATACTAAAACGAAACTCGCCATTGACGATCTAAAGGCACTACAGATGGTAGAGCCACTAGAACGCCAGTCCGTTTCTTCGAAAGCGGGTATTTTGATGGAGAGCCTGCTTGATCATCTCGCATTGCTGTATGAGTGTAAGGTGCCCAGAAAAGCCGAGCCTGATTATACTCTCGGCGAGCTCACAAGCTGTATTCCCGGCAAACTTCGAAAAGTGCTTAAAGTTCAACACATGTCGCAAAGCAACTCGTCTCAGGAAGTCGTCGCTGAGATCGCCATTGAAAGTCTTCTGACGGAAATTTCTTCCCTCAGCTGGATCCGTAATAAAGTGGGTTGTCATTGGAATCTTTCCGGTATCGAAGTGAGCGATGCTGAAGTAAATGAATTCGTAAACTTAACAATTAAGTTCGCCGAATCTTTGATCTGTGAGCACTGCGGGGAAATTCCTCGTGTCGAGAAATCCGGATCATATCATCAGTGCGGGTGTGGGAGAACGAGATTATATCCTTGCAACAATCCTGATTAATATAGGTCATAACCCAATAGAGATCGCGAAAAGGGCCACCCATGAAGGGGTCACCCTCGGATCGTTGCATTTCCGGGCGCGGTTTGGTAATTTTCACAAAACCATTGATTCTCCCCCCCTCATTCTCTCCTCCAAAGGAAGAAACCCCTTCATAGCCGAATTTCTATATTCAGATCCATGGGGGAACATTAAAAATGCCTATGACCATACCCGATCAGATCATTAATAAAGTTGACGAAGTTAAGAACTTATACGAGCGCTTAATACTCATTGTCTCTCCTTCCGGCTCCGGTAAAACATCTGCTCTTCAAGAAGTCTCAAGTCGTACCGGTGCTCCTATTGTTAATGTTAACCTGGAGCTTTCTAAATGCCTTTTAGACCTTGGTCAAAAAAAGCGCCAACTTAAATTACCCACCCTTCTCGATGACATTATCAGGAAAAGAGAAGATACATTACTCTTGCTTGATAATATCGAGTTACTATTTGACACAAATCTTAAATTAAAGCCACTTTCTTTATTGCAGACAGTGTCACGCAATAAGACCTTAGTGGTATCCTGGAATGGCCATATTGCCAATGATCGCCTGCTATATGCGGAACCCGGCCACCATGAATATAGAGAATGTGATATAAAGGGGCTTCAGTTAATCAGCCCGGATCTTTAAGTATAAAAATTCTACTTGTGTATGTGGAGGAATGTATGAAATATAGTGAGCTTATCGAATTTGATCCTATTGAAACAGTGGTTCAGCTTCGCGATGCCGACAAGGAGGCGAGTGCCCGGCAGCTGGTTTCCAGTTACGTCATCTCTGAAGAAATGGCTGAAAAGTTGAGCGCATTTGTCTTTCCTCAACTCCAATATGAAACGCCAAAAGATAATAAGGGAATTCTTGTGGTGGGAAATTACGGTACTGGAAAATCACATCTAATGTCGGTCATTTCCAGTATTGCTGAGCGCGCCGATCTGGTCGATTCGCTCACGAATGCCTCTGTGGCGAAATCCGCCTCTCAGATCGCCGGCAAATTTAAAGTCGTGAGAACTGAGATTGGTGCGACTGAAATGTCGTTAAGAGACATTGTTGTGACGATACTTGAAGAACATCTATCGAGCAATGGCATTAACTATACCTTCCCAAATGTGAAGAATGTTATCAATAACAAAAGATCTTTTGAAGAAATGATGGCAAAATTCCATGAGGTATATCCAGACCACGGTCTCTTACTGGTAGTGGACGAATTACTTGATTATTTGAGGAGTCGTGAGGATCAGCCACTTGTCCTCGATCTAAACTATTTAAGAGAAATTGGGGAGGTCTGTAAAGATCTGCGCTTTCGCTTTATTGCCGGTGTCCAGGAGGCCATTTTTGATAGCTCGAGGTTCGCCTTTGTCTCAGAAAGCCTCATTAGGGTTAAAGATCGGTTTGAGCAACTCCTCATTGCTCGCAATGATATTAAGTTTGTGGTGTCTGAGCGCTTATTGAAGAAAACAACCCATCAACAGGCCGAGATTCGAGATTATCTCACCAAGTTTTCAAAATTTTATGGAAATATGAATGAGCGTATGGATGAATTTGTCCGTCTCTTTCCTATTCATCCTGATTATATCGACACTTTCGAGAGAATTACCGTTGCTGAGAAGCGCGAGGTATTAAAAACCCTCTCTCTCACTATGAAAAATATGTTTAATCAGGAAGTTCCTGCCGATTTTCCCGGGATCATTGCCTATGATAATTACTGGAATATATTAAAAACCAACTCTGCCTTTAGAGCAGTCCCCGCGATTAAAGCCGTCATAGACTGCAGTGAGGTACTCGAATCTCGTGTGAAGCAAGCCTTCCCCAGGCCAGCTTATAAGACGATGGCCATGCGCGTCATTCATGGTCTCTCAATCCACCGCCTGACAACAGGTGATATATATGCTCCTATCGGTGCGACCCCCGAAGAGCTTCGTGACAATCTATGTCTTTATCAACTGGGTATAGAAGACCTGGGCGGTGAGCCTGCAGAAGATCTTCTCACCCAAGTCGAGTTAGTCCTCAATGAAATACATAAGACCGTAAGCGGCCAGTTCATCTCTTCAAACAAAGAAAATCGCCAATTCTACATCGATCTTAAAAAGACTGATGATTACGACGCCTTGATAGAGAAACGCGCTGAAAGTCTTGATAAACAACAACTCGATCGTTACTTTTATGAGGCCCTAAAAAGAGTAATCGAATGCACTGATACGACATATGTGAATAACTATAAAATCTGGGAGCATGAGGTGGAATGGCAGGAAAGAAAAGCCGCACGTCTTGGTTACCTTTTTTTTGGCGCTCCGAATGAGCGCTCAACGGTAGTGCCGCCTCGTGACTTTTACCTCTATTTTATTCAGCCATTCAAGCCACCACCTTATAAAGACGAAAAAAAATCTGACGAGCTATTCTTTCAGCTCACAGGCACAGATGAATCGTTCCTGACATCGCTTCGCCATTATGCTGCCGCAATCAATCTTTCCTCATCATCCTCTGGTAATGCTAAGATTATCTATGAGAATAAAGCAAGCGAATATATTAAAGACTTGGTGAAATGGCTTGAAGCGAACATACAAACCGCCTTTAAGATCACTTACCAGGGGTCGACAAAACCCCTCATCGAATGGTTGAAAGGCAAGCTTTCCCTGGGAGGTGGCGCCCAGACCAACGTTCGCGACGTGGTGAATGCCGTAGCTTCAGTATGCTTGTCGTCACAGTTTGAGGAAGACGCTCCCGAATATCCCTTCTTTTCTGTGCTCATTACCAATACAAGCCGCTCACAGGCAACACAAGAGGCACTGCGCTGTATAACCAGCACCAATAAGACCAAACAGGGTACTGCCATACTTGATGCACTTGGTCTTTTAGACGGTGACCGCATAGATGTATATAAATCCAGATATGCGAAGCACATTTTAAATGAGCTCAAGAAGAAAGCCCATGGGCAGGTCCTCAACCGGGCAGAGCTTATACACGATGATATGGGTGTCGAGTTTATGGCTCCTGATACCATGAGATTGGAGCCAGAGTTGGTCGTCGTTCTTCTCGCCTCCCTGGTATATTCAGGGGACATCGTTTTATCCGTTACCGGCAAGAAATTTGACGCAACAAACCTTCAGGAAATCTCAGCAAGCTCAATAAATGATCTTATAAGCTTCAAGCATATTGAAAAGCCAAAAGAGTGGAACATCCCTGCAATTAAGGCATTATTTGAGTTAGTAGAACTCACGCCAGGAATGGCTCAACTGATTGCCTCGGGAAAGACAGAGCCGGTCCAGGAGTTGCAGAACAAAATTGCAGGCGTCGTGAGCCGGCTCGTTTTCGCAATGCAGGATATTCAGGATGGAATACCCTTCTGGGGACAACCCTTGCTCACCGCAGCCGATGTTAAAAAATTTAAAGAGTGCCTCCAAAAGACCAAATCATTTCTTGAGTCATTGCAGGCGTATTCATCGCCTGGCAAGCTAAAAAACTTTCGCTATGGCGTTACTGAGGTAAAATCCCATGAAGAGGGCTTTAATGCCCTTAAAGACTTGGACTCCTTACTCGTGCTAGTGAAGGATCTCGGTTCTCTGTCTTCTTACATGTCTACGGCAGAAGCAATTCTGCCTGAAGATCACGCTTGGGTGGATAAAATGCGGAAAATAAGACTCGATGTTTTAGGGCAAATTTCCGATCCCAAGGCGCGTGCTAATCCAGCTTTTCGCCAGAAAACGTCCCAGACTCTCAGCGAACTTAAAATAGAATATATCAGCATATATATTTCACTTCACTCCAAGAGACGTCTGGATACAAAGGCTGATAAGAAAAAGGGCGCTCTTATCACCGATTCAAGACACGAAAAACTGAAGCTGCTCGCTACTATTGAGATTATGCCCTCTTCACAATTGGTTGATTTTCAGAATCGCCTGGCAGCCCTTAAAACCTGCCCTCACTTGATGGAATCGGATCTCAATTCAGCACCACTTTGCCCCCATTGCTCTTATAAGCCGAGTATCGAAAAAGATACCTCCTCGGCGGCAACCTTATTGGCTCAGTATGATAATGAACTTGATCGGTTCGTATCGGACTGGACTCAAAGACTTATCACTAATCTCAGTGAGCCCACTATTCAGAGCAATATTAATCTTCTTAAACCTGATGTAAAAAATACTCTTGAGGCTTTCCTGGCGAGCAAGGTCTTACCTGATCCTCTCGACAACGATTTTATTTATGCACTCAAAGAAGTGTTCTCTGGTCTGGTAAAAATTGAAATTAAGACCCAGATGCTCAAAGATGCATTGTTGGCAGGTGGCTCTCCGGTGACTGTCGGTGAAATGCGGGAAAGATTTGAGAAATTCATGGGAGAAGTTACCAAGGGAAAAGAGCATGATAAGGTAAGGATAATTTTGGAGTGAAAACCGATGAATCGTGAAGAGCTTATAAAGCGCATTGGAGGCTATGAGTGGAACGATGTCGAGTTTAAAAGCGCGCAGCGTGGAGTTCCCGATGATGCCTATAAAACAGTGTCCGCCTTTTCAAATACCAGTGGTGGATGGTTGGTCTTTGGTGTGAAAGAGGCAAGCGGTATTTATGAAATTATAGGTGTTATTGAAGTAGACAAGGTCCAGAATGATTTTCTCAGCGCCTTGCGTTCGGGGGGTAAATTCAACCGCGTAATTTATCCTCGGGAAAATATGGTTCAAGAAGATGATAATACCCTTCTTGTATTTTATATTCCAGAAGTGCGCCGACAGGATAAGCCAATTTTCTTAAGTGGCGATATCAGAAAGTCCTTTATACGGCGTGGTGGTGGCGACGAGCGCTGTACGGAAGATGAAATAAAACGCTTTATCCGGGATGCGGCAGACGTAAGATATGATTGCGAGCCAGTCGATCTTGATCCTGAGCATTGCTTTGATGCCGAGACTGTCAGTTGGTATCGTGCGGTTTTCAAAGAACACAATTCAGCCTATGATGAGTCCCAGAGTGATATTGAGTTTCTCCACCACTGGGCCCTTGTCGTGGAGAAAGGGGGTGAGCTTCTTCCTACACGGGCGGCATTGCTGCTTTTCGGCTCAGGTCCTGTAGTTCGGCAGATATTACCAAGACCTGTCGTTGATTGTCAGTGGATTAATACAGATTTTTCAGATTCTTTACCTATTGAAAGATGGGCTGATAGACTTGTATGTGAAGATAATATAGTCCGTACATGGCGCAACATAGTAGAACGATTTGTTCATCACGCCGAGAAACCTTTTCGCATTGATCCTGAGATGTTGCATCGGCAAGATCATCCTCCCGACTACATCGCCTTTCGCGAATCAATGATCAACATATTGATTCACCAGGACTATGCAGAACATTCCAAAAAACCCGCGGTAAAGTTTTTCCGTGACCGAACAATTTTATGGAATCCGGGTGATTCCTTTGCATCCAGAAACGAATTGTTGGAGCCCGGCGAAAAAGAGGTGCGCAACCCCTTGATCGTATCTGCTTTTCGTAGAATCCGCTTAAGCGAGCAGGCGGGAACCGGATTTCGTACTATTTTTCGAAACTGGCAAGAGCTTGGTCGCGTTCCACCAATCATCGATAATGATAAAGGAAATAAAACCTTTGCTCTCACCCTTCTTAAAGAACCGCTTCTTTCTGAAGAACAACTTCTCTTCCAGGCAAGCCTTGGAGTTCGTTTGAGCGACCCCGAAGCCAAGACTTTTGCCTATATATGTCGGCAGAAAAATATAAATCTTATCGATGTGAAAGTGGTAACCAATCTTTCCTCTGCTGAAGCACAGGCAATATTGGTCAAACTATCCACGCAGGCATTGATAACGCCTGCGTCTAGTTCATCATCTACACATTATCTTTTGGCAAAACATTTAAGAGAGAGGTTCGGGAAAGCAGTCTCTGGCACTGATCAAGCTGAAGCTCTTCCTGCCAGGTTGGTCAGTGACCAAGTTCAACCACGAGTGACTAAGTTGGTCACTGATCAACCTGTTATTCTAAAAAATCTGAACGATACACAATGGAAAATACTTGCTTTTTGTGAAGCGCCTCGGCCTATGGTGGATATTATGAGCCACCTTCAGTTAACGCACCGTGCGTTTTTTCGCCGGAAACATTTAGAACCTTTGATAAAAGGCGGTGTCATAAGTATGATGCACCCGGATCAACCCAATCATCCTGGGCAAGCCTATGTTATTACTGAGGTTGGTGCAAAATTGTTGGGCGGGCGTATTGAAGTCAAGAATAATTCTGACGGGGAGGGTATCAATGGGTAAATTACCAGAAGGACAGGGACAGTTGCCTCTTATAAATGATGTGGATGATGGTTCGGAGGGGGAAAAAGGTCCCGTTGAATGTCTTGGCATGACTTTTGAGAATGATGAGGCGCGGCGGGAGTATTTTCTGGATAAGTTGCGGGAGAAACTGAAAGACCCTGAGTTCAGAAAGATTGAAGGGTTTCCTATTGGTGAGGATGAGGATATACTTGCGCTTTCTGATCCGCCTTATTATACTGCATGTCCCAATCCGTGGATTGGGGAGTTTGTTAAGATTTATGGGAAGAAGTACGATCCAAATGAACCTTATCATAGGGAACCATTTGCGGCAGATGTGAGTGAAGGGAAAAACGATCCTGTATATAATGCACACACTTACCATACAAAAGTTCCTCCCAAAGCTATTCTAAAATATATCCTTCATTATACTGAACCTGGAGATCTTGTTTTTGATGGGTTCTGTGGAACAGGAATGACTGGAATAGCAGCTCAGTTATGTGGAAATTCTATATTAGGTTCCGGAATAAGAAAATCAATTTTGTGTGATTTATCTACAATTGCAACATTTATTTCTGGCACATTGAACAAAGGCATTGATCAAAGCATAAGATTAAAAAATATGATTAATATCATAGAGCGTTTAGAACAACAATTAAGTTGGCTATACGAAACCAAACATAAAGAAAAAACAATCGGAAAAATTAATTACATTGTGTGGTCCGAAGTATTTATTTGTAGTAATTGTTCTTCAGAAATTGTATTTTATGAGGCGTCAAATCATAAAGACAAAGATTCAAATGACTTTCTCACCTGTAAATCTTGCTACGCAACACATGAAAAAAGGAAGCTAGAACGCGCTTACGAAACTATTATTGATTATTTTAGTAATAATCCCATAAAACAGACAAAACAGGTACCTGTGTTGATTAATTATAGTATCGGAGGCAAGAGGTTTGAAAAACAGCCAGATAATTTTGATCTCACTTTGATCAAGAAAATAAATGATACCAATCTTCATCAATGGTTTCCTTCTAATGAAATACCAAAAATAGAAAGATACTATAAAGATGGATTGCATCTCATCAATATTACTCATACGCACCAATTTTATACCAAACGCAATTTATTATGCGCTTCCACACTATATGAAAAATTGAAGTTTAATGTCCAAAAATTAATATTTACATCTTTTTGTGAGCGCCATATAGTAAAGAGAAACCGTTGGCTTCCAACAGGACCAACAAGACCTTTAAATAATACTCTTTATTTCCCCCCACTATACGTAGAAGTTAATGTTTTTGAAATAGCTAAGAGAAAACTAAAGGATTATTTAAAAGCATATGAAATAGTGAAAAACTTTAAAGATTCAATAGTGACATGCCAAAGCTCAACTGCTATTCCTTCCATACCAGATTCTTCAATCGATTATATTTTTACAGATCCACCGTTTGGGTGGAATTTAATATATTCGGAATTGAGTTTTCTATGGGAATCCTGGTTGAAGTTAATAACAAATAATAAAAATGAAGCTATCGTTAATCTACAGGCACACAAAACACTAGATGATTATAGAAAACTTATGGCAAGATGCTTCTCTGAGAATTTTAGAGTATTGAAACCAGGAAGATGGATGACCGTTGAATTTCATAACTCCAGCAATATTGTTTGGCAATCTATTCAAGAAGCACTAATGATAGCAGGGTTTGTTATAGCAGATGTTCGGACATTAGACAAGAAGCAGGGTTCAATAAATCAAGATTATTACAGAGCAGGCGCGGTAAAACAGGATCTCGTTATCTCTGTTTACAAGCCAAACAGCGGCGTAGAGGAGCGCTTCAAACTTGAGGCTGGGACAGAAGAAGGGGTATGGGATTTCATCCGCACTCACTTGAAACAACTACCTGTTTTCGTTTTAAAGGGAGAACGCGCGGAGATTATCGCAGAACGCCAAAACTACCTCCTCTTTGATCGCATGATCGCCTTCCATGTTCAGCGAGGGGTTATGGTTCCAATCTCTGCTGGCGACTTTTATGCAGGTTTGGCACAGCGCTTTCCAGAACGTGACGGAATGTATTTCCTTCCTGAGCAAGTTGCAGAATATGACAAAAAACGGATGTCTGTCAAAGAAGTCCTCCAGCTTGAGCTCTTTGTGCTAGACGAAGCTTCTGCTATACAATGGCTCAAGCAACAGTTGACAAAGAGACCACAGACTTTTCAAGAGCTTCACCCACAGTTCATCAAAGAAATAGGCGGTTGGCAGAAGCACGAAAAGCCTCTCGAGCTTTCAGAGATGCTTGAACAGAACTTCCTGCGCTATGACGGAAAGGGTGAGGTGCCCAGTCAGATTCATAGTTATCTTTCAACTAATTTCAAGGATTTGCGCAATCTCTCCAAGAGTGATCCTTCCCTGCTGGCAAGAGCAAAAGATCGCTGGTATGTGCCCGATCCCAATAAAGCAGGAGATCTGGAGAAATTGCGAGAGCGGTCCCTTTTGAAAGAATTTGCTGAATACAGGGAATCAAAGCAGAGCCGCCTGAAAGTATTCCGTCTTGAAGCAGTTCGTGCCGGATTCAAGAAAGCCTGGCAGGACAAAGATTATACCACTATCATTGAAGTGGCAAAGAAGATCCCTGAAAATGTGCTCCAGGAGGACCCAAAGCTTCTTATGTGGTATGATCAGGCTCTCACTAGAACTGGTATGGAGGAATAAAGCTCATAGATTTAACACAAAAACACTCCAATGAAAAAACTTGCAACAGAAATAAAGACACAATGGTTGTATAGCACAGAACATAGGCAGATCTGTAAGGCTATTGATGTACAGACATTGTGGGATAGCACGATTTATCGGGTATGGTTTCCCTATAATAATTTTGTCCTTCGCATACGAGATGAATATCTCAAGCCTATTGATGAGTACTTGATTGAAAATCCCTGTGTAATAACCTATATTGCCGCAGCCGCGCGGGTGGCCGATGCCCTTTCTTACGATATCTTATTAGCTCCTTTTAGCGCCTCGGTGATCCCCCTGCCCCATCAGTTAAAAGCGCTTTCACAGGCTATTTCAAAAGAGCATGTGCGCTTCCTTCTGGCTGATGAAGTGGGGCTTGGTAAAACAATAGAAGCCGGGTTGATATTGCGCGAATTAAAATTGAGAGGTCTGGTGCGTCGAACTCTCGTGGTGGTGCCCAAAGGCCTGGTGCAACAGTGGATCGCCGAGATGCACACCCATTTTAATGAAACGTTTAAACTCGTGTTGCCGGAAGATCTGTCAACCATCACCCATATCTCAGAAGACAAAACATCCTCTTCACTCTCACCAGACATGTATGGTTCCGCTGTAACTAAATCTTCTAATCCCTGGTCCCTTTTAGCCCAAATCATCGTCCCGATGGATACAGTGAAGCCTCTTGAAAAAAGGAAAGGCTGGTCACCCGAGCAAATTGCCGAATACAATCAAGAGCGCTTTGATTCCTTAATCACCGCAGGCTGGGATTTAATCATCGTAGACGAAGCCCATCGTCTTGGAGGAAGCACCGAACAAGTTGCACGCTATAAACTTGGCAGAGGGCTCTCTGAAGCTGCACCATACATTCTGTTTCTCTCTGCAACTCCCCACCAGGGGAAAACAGACGCCTTCCACAGACTGCTCTCCCTGGTCGATCGTGATGCCTTCCCTGTTATTGAAAGCGTCACCCGGGAGCGAATCCAGCCTTATGTAATACGCAATGAGAAGCGAATGGCGATAGACTGGCAGGGGAAGCCTCTCTTTAAACCACGAAAGACCCTCCTTTTCGCTATTTCCTGGGATGAACACCACTCCGAGCAGCGCTATCTCTATGATTCAGTGACAGACTATGTGAAAAGGGGCTACAATCAGGCACTTAAAGAGAAGAGAAGTTATATCGGGTTTTTGATGATTCTAATGCAGCGCCTGGTTACCTCCTCTACCAGGGCCATCCGCGTTTCCCTGGAGCGACGTCTAGAGGTATTAAATACTCCTACCGATCAACTCCCCCTTCCCGCTTATAGTATCGAAGAAGAATGGGCCGACATGGATGGTCAGGAGCAAATCGACACTCTCCTCCAGATGCAGCTTAAAGCATTGAAAAATGAGAAAGAAGAAGTCAAAGCTCTCCTGGAACTAGCATCTCTTACCGAGGCTAAGGAGCAGGATGTCAAAGCCCATGCCCTCCTTAACTGGATCTACCGCCTCCAGCAGGAAGCGTGTGAGCCTAATATAAAGATTCTTCTCTTTACGGAATTCGTTCCCACTCAGGATATGCTCAAAAATTTCCTCACCGATAGAGGTTTTTCTATCGTTATTTTAAACGGTTCCATGAATATGAGCGAACGCTTGGCGGCACTCAAAACTTTTGCCAAAGAGGCCAGAATCCTTATTTCTACTGACGCTGGCGGAGAAGGTCTTAATCTCCAGTTCTGTCATGTGGTAATCAACTATGATATACCCTGGAATCCAATGAAGCTCGAACAGCGCATCGGTAGAGTCGATCGCATTGGACAAAAACATGACGTCCGTGTGGTCAATTTCGTGCTTGATGACACCGTAGAATTCCGTGTTCGTGAAGTAATTGAGGAAAAGTTAGCCATTATTAAATCTGAATTCGGCATCGATAAAACTGGTGATGTTTTAGATTCAGCACAGGCCGCCAACGTATTTGATAATCTTTACATGGATGCTATTCTCAATCCACAGGAAGTTGGGAACAAAATAGATTCACTATTCTTGAATTTAAGAGATCAGGCAAAAGCCAGCCGCGAAATAGAGTCTATCTTCGGCCTTAAAGATACAAAGGACACGCTAGATCACAGCGACGCCCAACACATCATGCAGCATCCCCTGCAGCACTGGGTTGAACAAATGACTATAAATTACTTAAAAAGCTATAGTGGAAGAGCAGAAAAAGAAGGCCTTGCCTGGAATATAACATTTCCCACCGGAGAAACTGTTGAAAACGCTGTGTTTACAACCAACGATGCAGAGGCTGATCCTTCCGCCCAGCACCTCACTATTGAAAATCCCCAGATTCGAGGACTGGTGATGCATCTTCCCCGCTTTGTACAAGGTCAGCCCATACCGTCTCTTGCCCTGGTAGACCTTTCAGTCTCTATTAAGGGCTTCTGGTCATTGTGGGAGCTTTCCATCTATACGCCGGAATGGAACCGCCGGCGTGTATTTCCTCATTTTTTACACGACGATGGTCGCGATCTCCTCCCTACTGCCCGCTTTATCTGGGATCAGCTGCTCAGCTCACCGCCTGAGATAAAAGAATTCATTAGCGGCGAAAACGCCACCTTTTATTTTGATATTGCCAAAGAGCTTGCCATAGAATATGGCAAAGGCATCTACGATGATCTGCGGCTTCTTCACAGCAAATACATTGAAAAAGAACAAAAGAAAAAAGAGTATGCTTTCAGTGCCCGCCGGCGTATGGTGGAAAGAATTGGCCTTCCAAGTGTCAAAATGAACCGCCTCGTAGCGCTCCAAATCGAAGAAAAAGCCTGGCAAGAGCAATTTAGAAAAATACAAGATATCTATCCCGAAATGTCCCCACTTCTCCTTTTGCGTATTGAAGGCAGGCAAAATCAATGAAAACCTGGCGCGATAAGATACTCGAAGCATTTGTCCCCCATGTTTCACCGCTCACCCTGGTAGCCGATCCCGATAACCTCATTATTGAAGAAAAAATTCTCCAGATACTCTATGAGCGCGGCTTCGAGCTCATCCCTTTTGACGATTATGCAGCTTTCCGCTTTGCGTATGAAAGCGGGCACAGAACATTCTGGGATAAAAACAACAAGACAGACTTTAACGTTATCTTACGCCTTGAATCCGATGACCTTAAGGCCCTTCCTTATGATCTGTTAAAGGCCGGTCGGCAGCTTCACTTTAGACTCAGTGAATTATTTCCCAATTTAAGCTATCCCATTGTTTCTCAACTGGACCGGTCATACTTCGACGTTCTTTTTGAGGCCCAGGAATTGTATAATCCCGGACAGCTCGGTAAAAATTCTACCAAGGATTTCATCTTAAGGCACGTGTTCAATATCGCTCCTGAAATAATTAAAAACCCGGCTGACTTTTTACGCATTCTTTTACGCCGTCATTATAAAAAGGAGCAGATACCCCCAATGCTGGACGAGCGTTTCATACAAATCTTGCAACAGAACAAAGAGTTCTCTGAGTGGCCTGCCGAGCAAATTGTTCCAGACCGTGACGCTTTTCTTGAATTCCTCCAGGAGCGCTGGCCACTCTTTCTCGATTATATCCTAGAATATACTGATGACTCCGCCTGCCAGCGTAAAGAAGTTTATGGCCTTAAATACCCTGGACCTGCCTACCTCCCCTTCGATCACGATGATATCCGGATATATATCGACAACTATTTCCTGGAAAACCTGCTACAACCCGTGACGCATCCAAAAGCAGACCTACTCTTAAAAAAACTATCACCCCCAAAAATTACCGTTGGTCTCCTTATCGATCCCGAAAAAGACAACAGAAAACGTCTGCAAAGCCTTCTGGAATCGTTGAATCAATCTTTTCCACCTATAAATTGTACACACCATGACTGGTGCATATTTGCCTATCGTCTTGCTCAGCTTTATGCCGGTCTATACGAACTTGAATCCACACCTGACTTCGAAAAATCACTCTCCACTATTCAGGCAGAGACTGACACCGCTCTTCATCAATGGTTGGCTCAGAAATACAGCAGCCTTTATAATCATCCGCCATCCCCACCGGTGATGGTGCATCACATTCCACGCTACATCACCCGCTCGCTTGATACCAAAAACAACAGCAAGATATGCCTTATTGTGATAGACGGTATGGCTATAGATCAATGGCTTGTGCTTCGCGATGTTCTCTCAAAACAGAACCCTTCTTTAAAATTCAAAGAAACCGCGTCTTTCGCCTGGATACCGACAATCACTTCGGTATCACGCCAGGCTTTATTCAGCGGCAAAATCCCCCTTTACTTCACATCAAACATTGGCTCCACAGATAATGATTCCAAATTATGGTCACAATTCTGGGAAGAGCAGGGAATCCACTCTACAGAAATCTTTTATAAGAAGGGTTTACGTGAGTTTTCGTCATTAGAATCCATCAAAGAAAGTCTCTCAGATCCTAAAATCCGTGTTGCAGGTCTTGTGGTAGACACCATTGATAAAATAATGCACGGTATGCAGCTTGGCACAAGAGGCATGCATAACCAGGTGCATCAATGGGCCACACAGGGCATGTTAATAGAATTACTGAACTTACTCCTCGATAAAGAATTTTTCATATACATCACGTCTGATCACGGCAATATTGAAGCTCAGGGAGTGGGAAGCCCATCTGAAAGCAATATCGCTGATCTCCGTGGCGAACGTGTCCGAATATACAACGACGACAATTCCCGGGCAAATATCAAAACAAAATTCCCGGGTTCCATAGATTGGCCTTCAATAGGGCTTCCTGACAACTATCTCCCCCTTCTTGCCCCTCCCCGTAAAGCATTTGTAAAGGTGGGAGACAGAATTGTCTCCCACGGAGGAATATCCATCGAAGAGCTTATCGTTCCTTTTATCGAAATAGAACGGAGGTCCCCATGAGCATTACATACCAGATTGGCATAGACCGCCGTATTAAAGTCCAATGGCTGGAATACACCGCTGGCCTGGCCATCTCTGAATACAACCAAAAAGAAATCAGAGCATATCTTGATCAATTTCTCCAGGAACAACTTTCCGGGGAAGGAAAAACACACCGCGGCTGCAGGCAAAAAACCATTACTGTTCTCCTCAAGACTTGGGCTATTGTGCCCCAAGAGTGCGAATCTCTTAGAAATGAAGGCTTAAGCCTTCTTAGCAAAACGCCAGAAAACGAGCATCTCATTATACACTGGGGGATGATTATGACCGTATACCCCTTTTTTCGATCCATTGCCGAAACAGTCGGGCGCCTCTTCCGTTTACAAAACACAGTATCTCTTCAGCAGATACAACGCCGTATAAAAGAACAATACGGCGAGAGACCAACCGTATCATATGCAGCCCAGAAAATAATCCGCTCCTTTGTAGACTGGGGAGTACTGTTAGACACCGACAAAAAAGGCGTATATCAAAAACCCAAACCAATACAAATAAACAACCCCCAAACCGCAGCCTGGATCACCGAAGCCCTATTAATCTCAAAAAATCGACAATCATCCGCCCTTAAAGACCTCATAAAATCGCCAGCCCTCTACCCCTTCGAACTCCCCATCCCGAACACAAAAGACTTGGAAAACAACAAAAGACTTGAACTATCAAGACAAAATCTCGCCGATGACATGGTCACCCTACGCAAACCAATCCACAAGGCTCCCTAATTATGCCTTATTTCCGCAATTTGTCCAGCACCCTCAGCAATGTATCGAAATTCGAATCAACCTGTTTCTCCGCTGCTTCTACTGGCAAGTTCCATATCTCTGCAAGGCCCTTCAATGTTATTTTCATATCCACAGGACCAATTGTCTTTCCCTCTATTTTTATATAAGGCCCATCAGACTCAGTTAATATTCTTTCCCGGGGTATATTTTCTATAATCCTCCTACCATTCTTTGATTTTATCATTGAAGTGTTAACAGAAAAAAAATGCCCCTGTTTAACTACCTTTTCCAAAGCATTCATCGTGCCTGTATACCAGTGAAATACAGCTCTCTCAATTCCGAACTCTTCAAGCATTTCTAAAATACTACCTTCCGCACTCCTCGAATGTAAGCTTATAAACTTCTGCTTCCCTTTCACACATTCAAAAACAAAACGCAAACTATCCCTCTGAACATTTTGATTTTCTCTACCATGCTCAGAAAAATCAAGACCCACCTCACCAACATAATTTGTCTTCTCGAGCAATCGCTTGAACCTTTGTAGTTCTCCCTCGTTTTGCTTTACCATCAAAGGATGCAGTCCCAATGCCAATCTCACCCTTTTGAAATTTTTAAGGTATTTGTATCCCATCTCAAAATGACTTGGCAGATTCGTCACAGCTATTGTCCTAATACCGTTAATTTCAGCTTTTGACGCCGCTTTTAGAGGATCACTATATAAATCAATATGACAATGTACATCAATCATAAAATCACCTGGTCCTGATTCTTAGTTACCACAAATACCCGATCTTCTTTTTATTGCTTCAATTCCTTTATCACGGATTAAGACGCGTATCTCTTCTCTCGAGCGGGTTACCAAACCTACATACCCCGGCAGATCCGTCAATTTTATATTTCCGCTTGCCAATATCAATGTTTCAATTTCATCTTCAGTCAAATTTTTCTTCAAAAAGGACATACACGCTCGGAAATCTTCACCCAATACATCCGAGCCATCAATACTCACTTGCCCACTGCAAATATCACGTCCATATATCTCTGTATCAAGCCCTACCCTGTGCAGTGCTGCCCTCCTGTATATGCAGGGCAAACATCTTCCACAACCCCTCGCACTCCTTTCTAACCAAGTTCTATTATGTCCCCTTTTCGCACATGATACCGATTCCAATGCCGTTGAATGCAGTATCCTCTGACCAGCACATTGTTCTACACTTTCTCCTTTTGTCTTATACTGCAATGGATTAATTATTGTGCTGCCCAATCCTATTTCCCTTAATATACCGCTAATCTCTTCAATAAAAAATGGATGCGCAGTTCTAGTGCTACAAGTTCCCCTTCGAGATGGCGTCAAAGGTACGTTAAGGGCTATTGTTCCATTTTCCGGCATCAATAGTTCCGTTCTGCCACTCATAGACTGGGCCACAAAAAGACCCATAGCAATAAATAAAAGTGATCTGCTTCGAAAAGTTATTTCCCTGCCCGAAGGGTTCATCCCAATCCTCACAAGAACCGAATCAATCCTATCACCATAATATTCCTTCAAAATTCTCAATAGCGCCTTTTGATCTGATAAGGGTCCCTTCACATGTCCATCGTGATGTCCGACCAGTATTATTTTCCCTGTTTCATTTGTTTCCAACCAATCAATCGCCCCTACTAATGAGTCAAGACCTCCAGAGAATAGGCAAACGATATCAGCTTCAAAATATTGGTCTCCCTCTCTATGCCTCCTCCGCCTGGTAGGTCTTATAAAAGTCGTTCCTAACTCTGAAAACCGAAACCTCCATCTATCGCCAGTAAGAAATGACAGGGAACTTTCAAGCCTCTCCTTCACTTGATCCCATCTATTTTTATTTAAAACCGGCAGCTCTACTTCTAAATCACGCGTCCAATTGTCAGATGCCCTTCTACGAGGTATCATCCCAATTTCTGTCCCATAACTATCGATTGCAATCGCAAATCAGATCCCGATTTCCAGATCATTTGTGGTAAACTCG
This sequence comes from Thermodesulfobacteriota bacterium, assembly GCA_031082315.1. Lineage (NCBI taxonomy): Bacteria > Pseudomonadati > Thermodesulfobacteriota > Thermodesulfobacteriota bacterium. The sequence goes on along the minus strand of JAVHLC010000015.1, from coordinate 8,561 downwards.
GCGGTACTATCGATTACAACCGATACTTACGTCCACAAAGATCACTTCTCCCCCTTCGACACCTTCTTGAACCAGTCCCGGATCGTTTTCTTCAAGAGCCCGAGATCCGCGAGATCGATGTGCATCCCGTAGGCCTCCCTGACCCCGTCGGGCCCCGCTATCCCATAGCCCGCCGCCATCCAGTCATTCACCTGCTTCATCTTCGTATCGCTCACCTTCGTCAGGTCGCGCTTCGCATACTCAATCACCTCGGGCCTGAACAAAGAAAGCGACGTGATATGAGTGACATTGACCGACTTGAAGCCGAACACCGGAAGGGCGAACTTTATCCCCGCCTGATCGGCGATGTTGAACCCCCAGGGATCGTAATCCGTAAAGGCGCATACCTCTATATTCTTCACTCCCCTGGCTCGAAGGTCATCTGCGTAATACTCAAGCGTAAGAAGCCCGGGCTCTCCCTGCGACGCCATCGCTGAAATCTGCAGCTCATCGGCGAGCTCATTGCAAAGCCACCACAGCCCTTCCTTTTCCGTGAACAGCAGAAACCGGGGCATCTTCCGCCCCACGAGATGAAAGTCGGGGCGCGGATCCTTGAACTCAAACTCACTCTGAAACCGGAAAAACCCCGCCTTGACAAACTCATCAAAGCAGCACCCCATCTGGTTCTGTATGTACAGCTCCCTCTTGACGCCTTCTCCGCGATCCAATATCCTGAAATCTTCCCCGCCCCTTTTCGAGAACATCTCCTGAAACTCCCCGCTCGACAGAAACCCGAGGTCTTCCCAGTAAAGCGCGGGGCCCTCGTCGGACTCGATTATATCGTGATGCTTGTAAAGAGGCCCGGTATCCCTGTACCAGAACGAGCGCAGATTCCCCTTCACGCCCGCAAGCTCTTTCGCCCGTATCTTGCAAAAGCTCTGCAGGATAAACGTATAGAGAAGTTGCGTGTCATTTATCGTCCACACATACTTCCCGTCAGGCTTCTTCTTTTTTCTCCCCCGAAAATACTCCCTTATCTCCTCCGTCGTCATCTGCCTGATATCACCCACATCGGTGCGTATCTTGTTATCCTCCATAAACATCTTCTGCTCGTCGGTAAGCTTCTTCAAAAAAGCCTGCTGCTCTTGCTGCCAGCCCATTCCCTCACCTTCCTTTCCAGAGGATTTCCCCTCTTTCCAAAGAACTATCCCCTTATGGGGCACACACAAAAAGCACTCGCGGACCTCGTCTCCAAGGAGCTTGAAATCCCGCGCGACACCGGGCGCCACTTCCTCCAGCGCGTCATCGACATCATCGCCGATGACATCGTGTACACCGGCCGGGTAGAGCTCAGGGGCCTGGGCTCCTTCACCGTCACCGTGCGTCCCCCCGTGCACACCAGCCACCCCGCCACCGGAAAGCCCGTCATCGTCCCCCGCAAGAAAGTGGTTCGCTTCCGGACCTCCTCACAGATTCGCTCGCGCCTCAACCCGAAGCGCTCAAAACGAGCCGCACCGAAAAACCGCCCGTGAATCCCGCTGACTCCCTGTAATACCTGTAATACCCGTAATACTTGTAATACCTGTCCTGTCCGCGCATTAAGACCGGCCCCTCTCACCGCGCAGGGTGATTCACCGGTGCATCAGGCTGCATAACCTCTGATGCACTTTTGATGCACTCTGTCCCGATATGCATCATTTCTGCATCACTTCCTACTTCCCGCACGACGCCTTCACCCCGAAAAACCCCGACGACGCGATGGAGAGCCACTCACCGTTACTGAGCTGATAGCTCACCACGGTCATCTCCGGCGGGTCTTCCTTCGCCCTGGGCTCGCACTCTCCGGCGCACACCGCGCCCTTCAAGAGCAGCGGCACCGCGGGACGCACCTTCTCCATAATCTCCTTCACACTCTCCTCCACCTGGGCCAGGGCGCCTTCTTCCGCCTGCTTCCTCGCCTTCGCCTGGTTGGTCCGTGAGATCGGCCCCAGCTTCATCACCCACTCTTCCCCCGGATGCGCCACCACCATGTTGTCCACCCCTTTCTTTTCATTCCATGTGTCTTCCAGCATACCACCGCCATATGACAAGAGTATGTCAGCGGAGGTAACCTTTCCCTTTTTTGTGTAACCTTTTTGCGCGGGCCGGTTTTTTCTTTCCCTTCGGCCGCCCCCTCTTTTTCCTCTCCTCCCGGCCCATCTCGCTTATTTTGAGAGCCCTGTTCCCTATCCATTGGGAAGTGTAGCCGCCAGGCTGCCAGGGCCCTTTCTTCTGCCCCGCGGCCAGGTCACAGGAGCCGGGGAACGTCACTTCAATCCGATCCCCTTTCCCGTAGGCCCGGCTGCCGATTTTAGCGCTCCGCCCGCAGGTGAGGATCTTTTTGCGGGCCTTTATCTTCCCGGTGCTCTGCTCGATTATCTCCACGGTGCCGTCTATGGTGTACTGCTCATAGGTCGGCTCGCGGTCGGCCTGGTGTTTCTCAATCCACTTCATGAGCGCTTCTCTCGCCATCGTGGAAACGGCGGCGCCTTTGGCCTTGCAGAGCGCCGCGAAAGTCTCCTTCAGCTCCGGCTCCACGAGGATGTGAATGTCCACCTTGCCGCCGTGGGGGCCCTCGGGCCTGCACACCGGGCACGCGCACCAGGAAGGATGCCCTGCCTTTTCAGGGGGCGGTGCGATCTTTTTCTGCCTGGTCTTCCGGGCGCCTGCAGGCTTTTCTCTCTTCTGAGGCGCCATTGGCTCAAAGGCGATCTTCTTCTGCCCGGGGAGGGAGATCTCCGGCAGAAGCATCTTGCCCGGTCTTCCCTGCCGTTTTTTCCTGGATGCCTCCTGGGGCTCAGGCGCATTGAAAGGCGGCACAGAGAGCGCGTCTTTCCGGGGGCGTCCCCGCTTGCGGGGTACCGATAAATCGGGCGTGCCTGTTTTTGCGGCTCTCACTTCCCGCTCCTCCCATTTCCCCCGAGGTATTCCTCAGAGATAATCTTCAGCTCTCTCAACTTCAGCGGCACCCTTAAAAATCGTTCTTCTGTTCCCGGGTGCTCGGCGCTCACCTCTTTGAGCGCCCTCTCATGAACCTTTTCTTTCTCTTCACGGGTCGCCGTCTTCTTCCACTCCTCGGCGGCCTTGGCGAGCTCCCGCTCGCGTCTTTCTTGTTCCTCCCGTGAAGCAGCTTCTCTTCTCTCCGCCTCGGCGGCCTCGTGCTCACGCCGCGCAAGTTCCTCCCGCTGCGCCCTCGTGGAAAACCCCTCTGGCGGCTGCCAGTCCTGCTCGACGGCCTTCTTCAGCATCCCGCCGCGGTTCTTTATCGCTTCCCCCCTGTACGCCTTATATTCCAGTATCTCAACTTTCTCTATGAGATAGGCTGAGGAATATTTCTTGAGCCAGGTTTTTGCCGCTTCTCCTGCGATCCCGTATTCTTTCAGCATTTTCTCATCAAGAGCAACAACAACCGGCGACACTACAACATTCTCTTCTGAATGTGCCGCTTTCTCATGATCAAGCTTTCCCTCATGAGAAAGATCATTTTGTTGTTGTTGTCTTTTTATATATTTCCTTTTATCTTTATCATGGGGAATTTTTTGACCCTCTTCTATCGTTGCCGCAGAGGGGTTTTCAGCCCCCCCTCTTTTCCCTAAAAGGGTAACTTTGTTTCCGAAAAGGGTAACGCCGTGATCCTTTTCCTCCTCTAAAAGGGCAACATTGTGATCCTTTTCTTCTTTTAAAAGGGTAACGCCGTGATCCTTTTCCTCCTCTAAAAGGGCAACATTGTGATCCT
>JAVHLC010000015.1:0-4707 GCA_031082315.1 Thermodesulfobacteriota bacterium | reverse complement strand
TTTCCTGCAGATCTCCGCTCTCAATTTTTCTCTGATAGCTTTTTGATCTGAGCCTCGGATGGATGTGGTACACATCTTCTTCTGAAAGCGGCGCGTTAATGGGAAGGATCACCTCAAACTTGCTTTCTTTGCCCCTTCCCTGCTGGCTTTCGTATTTTATGAGCCCTTCCAGCTCAAGCTTTCTGAGTATTTTTCTTATGCCGAGGCGTGAGCTTACTCCTGACGTTTCAATGAGGCGCTCTATTGAGTAGTGGAACTGGCTGCTTCCGAAGCGCTCCATGAGCTCCAGGAGCCTCTGAAATACGCACCAGGGCCCGGGCCCGAGCTTCCCCGGCAGTTTGCTATATCTTACCCAGAGCGGGTAGCGACCGAAGATATAGTCGATGTGCCTTCCTTTGCCGTTTTTTTCGGCCATAAAGAAATAACCCTCCAAAGGCGCCGTTTTGACTTATCCCTGGAGGGCATGGTATAATATCTTTACAAGTTTTTGTATGCCCCCGGGCATAGTCATAACGCCGCCACATTTTGAGTGTGGCTTTTTTCTTTTACTTGCCTGCCGTGGCGCTTTTGCGCCCGCCTTCTTCACCGGTATCGAGGAAGAGCTTGAAAAGCTCTTCTCCCCGAATTCTATGGAGCCTCCCGAGCCTGTTCGACCGAAGCTCACCTGACCGGATCTTTCTCCTTATGGTGGTCTGGCTCACTTTCAGTATCTGCGCGGCTTCTTCTATTGTATATATCTCGTTATCGCGAAGCTCCATAGCGACCTCCCCTAGACTTCCATTCTCCAATATTATACAATATTGACCTTAATTGGTCAACGCTTTTCTTGAGTGTTCGAAATCCAGCAGTGACCGTTCTGGAATGAGCCTCAGGAATCCGCTCTTTCTTTTCTTGCAGGAAAATTCTTCATTTTAAAGAAGCATATAGTCAGCGGGAACCGGCTAGAGTAACTCTAGTCCGGTTCCTTATTATTTTTTGCCGTAGGAGGATGGTCATGACAATGGTCAACGATGGTCAATGGTTGACGCTCACTGAGGCAAGCAATTTAACAGGGAAGAGTATCAATTCCCTTCGTTTATTGATCAGGCGGAAGAAATTGACGATGGTCAGGAAGGTCAGGGGAAAACGCGGTGACGAATGGATTATTCATCGGGAGGCTATTCATGACGTAGGTCAGGGTGATCAAGAGATGACCACGGTGACGAGGGTTGGTGACCAGGGTGACCACCCTTCAATGCCTGACGCTTGTCATGTGATCACCCTCCCGCTCGAATATTATGAGCGGCAACAGAAAGAGCGCGACCAGCTTTCCCAAGGCCTTCTGATGTACCGCTACAAATTTGAGGAGCTCGACCGGGTCGTCAAGGCCCTTCCCGCCCCCCCAGATATCATAGCCGAGGAGATCCGCCAGAAGGACTCCGTCATAAAGGAAGCCCAAAAGGTCCTCAATGATGCCCAGTATGCCATCACTCAGAAAGAGGTCGCCCTGGCGGAGCTGAAGCAGAAACTCGACGAGGCCGAGCAGGCGAAAGAGCACCTGAGAGAAGTTTGGGAACAGGCGATGGCAGACATCAAAAAGCCCTGGTGGAAAAAGGCGCTCATTGCCACTGGCATGTGGAAGTAAAAACGCCTCGCCGCTTGCTTAAAGAATATTTCACGTAAGGAGGATTTACCCTATGGTTTTCAATGAACCCACTCTGGAAAAAGCTCTTGAGGAAAAAGGCATATACATTGGCATCTAAAAGCGCCCGCCTTCCTTAAAGCTTTTACCGCCGCTCAATAGAACGAGGCAAAAAGCTTTTTCGCCGTCACTCCAAGTTTCTTGAAAAACTCATCGATTATCTTGTGGGACTCCAATGGGACGAGAATACACCCTCTGGTGAGCTTCTCGCCTCCCGTCTTCCCGAGCAGGCCTGGATAGGTTTTCCCACGGGCCTTATAGCCGTAAAGGGTCCTGAATAGATTGATGCGCTTGTTATATGAGGGCGCAGTGTCCCAGAAGAAAAGCACCCCGGTCTTCCCCTGCGCATCGGAAGAGGCATACTTGCCATAGAGCACGATGCCGTCAGCCACAAGGGCAGGGTAGAGGCTTTTCCAGACATCGGCGTTTCCCACATGGCAGCTGAAGTGTTGAGTAGAGCCTTTGAGCTTCCAGTAATCGCGGTATTTTACCGACGCATAGAAGTCCTCGGCATACCGCTCAATCTCACTCTCCAGGGCAGCCAGATCGCCGGAGGCCTCAAAAAAGATATCAATATCGCTTTTTTTCCTGAGCTCCCCTCTCGCGCCCGATCCGAAAAGAATCACCGCTCTTATCGCCTCGATGCGCCCCGGCTCCAGGTGCTCAAGCACAAAGGACACAAAATCCATGGCATAGGGAACCGCGCTGCTATATCTCATCGAGCCCCACCTCCCTGAAAAGCTCCTTAAGGGCGTTGAACTGCTCAAGCTGATCTCTCAGGCGCGAAGCCTCCACTTTCTTGCCATAGCAGAAATCATTGCGGTTCTTCTCAATGTTATAGACGAGCTCAAGAATCTCCGCCTTCCGGGGAAAATCCTGCGGGATCTTTTCAGCGAGCCGCTTTTTTGACTTCAGCCATTCATGGTGAACGCGCGCGCTCACATGGAGGAGCCTGCTCTTATGGAGGTAAAGTTCAAGCATTTCCGCCGCGCCGAGGGAGGTGAGAAAGCCTATAGCGCGCTGGTGGTTTTCTGCTCCTTTATCAACGCAGAGATCTATCGTTGAGAATGCTTCTCTCAGGGATTCAAGATGAGCTTCGATGTTCATTGTATCAGGCCTTTCCTCTTGTTGCTGTAACCTCTGTTACCACAATATTGTAACACAAGTTACAACGACATACAAGGGAAAGGAAACAAATCCTGATTTGAGCACAAAACCAGGCTTCTGTCGTCTAATACTCTTTTAGCAAAGAGATTCTGCAATAACAGAACCACTTGAAATCAATAAAGGTGGGGCTTTAAAGCTTTCCTTAAAAATTCCCACCAGGTGGGTGAGAACCCCATAAAAAACCCCACCTCGTGGGTTGATTTTTCAATGTGAGATCGCACCTCTTCACTGACCCATAGAAAAGCCCGCCACACGGGCAAAATACCGCCCCACCCCAATATCGCCAAAGAATAGTTTGACGATATTGAAGGCCTCGCTTGACGCAATATTAACCAATATGTTAATATTAACTTAAAGAGGGGGCTCAATGAAATTTTCTACCTTCACTCGTGATGGCGTTCTTCCGCCTGGCGACTATCCTCTGACGATTTCGGAGCTCCGCCGCTCTCTTCTGGTGAAAGGCCCCCGCAAAGAAATAGTGTCCTGGGACAGGGAATGGCGCTTATTCCTTGTTGACAATCTCGAGGTGCTCGCAGGCCATCTCTGGAGCGTGGGCATCACCGATCTCTATATTAACGGCTCCTTTGTGGAAAACAAGGCCCATCCCAACGATATAGACGGCTACTTTATATGCGATCTTCTCTCATGGCGCAATGTGCAGTCAGAACTGCTCCTCGTTGATGACTGCTGGACCTGGGATTCCTCTCTTCGCCGGCCCTATAGGGGCCTTCCCAAAAAGCAGCTTCCTATGTGGCATAAATACAGGGTCGAGCTCTATCCGCACTTCGGCCAGCTTGCCGGCATCCGCGATGAGTTCGGCAATGATCAGCAGTTTCCCGCGGCCTTCCGCAAGACACGCGGTGCGCCGCCGATTCAGAAAGGCATTGTGAAGTTACTCAAGGAGGGGGGCAGGAAGCGATGATACGGACAGAGAGAGAGTATCAGGAAGCGCAGAAGAGGCTTCTCGGCGATCAGGAGGTAATGGCCGCCCAGAGGAAGCGCATGGGAGAGATCGGGCTCTCGGAAGAGGATATCGAGATGGCCATGGAGCCTGCCGTGTCTTTTCATCTTCAGCTCAAGGAAGAAGTCGAATGGTATGAGCGGGTGAAAAGCGGTGACTTTCAGCCTATTGAGTACCTCAATGAAGTGGGTCACCTCCTTGTGGGACTGAGGATTTACCTCGGCTTAAGCCAGAAAGAGCTCGCCGGCCGTCTTGGCGTATCAGAGGCCCAAGTTTCCCGTGACGAGAAAAATGAGTATCATGGGATCACCCTTGAGCGGGCGCAGAAAATTCTGGAGGCACTTAAAGCCGGTGTCGAGCTGCGGGTAAAGAAGCCCTCACGCCGGTGCGCGTAACCAAGGGATTTTCGAACACCCCTTAAATTTCGCCCGATTTTCCCTTGGCCCGGGGTGAAGGTCGCCCTTGCCTATAAAAATCTCTCCAGACCCCCTGCCATGCTCCAAAATTGTCCTTCATGTTCACCCCCAGGATCCACTCTCCCGGATCTCCTCCCCGCGCTCCCTCCCCTGGTGACAGTGCCGCCCTGGTGATAACCCTCACCGTCTTCGGTTTATCACCAGGGCTTGACCAGGCCCTCTGCACCGCAGCTTTTCTCCCGGCCTGCTCACACTGCCACCAGGGCGACAACAAAGCCTTTACGTGTCTCTGTAGGCGGTCTCCTCGCCCGCCCCCTTTCCTCTGAGCTCCCGGTGCCCTGCCGGGGGTAGGCTCGTCGGCCGGTTATGTTGGGCTGGGTACTCGGCGTCATGTTGAGGGCCGGCCTTTGCCTCGCTGTTCGGTGTAACGTAAGCCCTGATAGAGGCTATGCCGCCCCCCCTGCCGCAGTTTCCCCCTTCAG
>JAVHLC010000014.1 GCA_031082315.1 Thermodesulfobacteriota bacterium | reverse complement strand
GAGCAATACGCCGCAAGGAGGAGCGATCGAAGGCAACGCCGCAGATGATGTCTTGCCGGTGGATCAGGGTTAAACTCGAATCTTGTGAAATATACTAAGATATGTTATTAGACAGTGGCTCGCATCTGGCGGGTGAGTCGCTGGAATTGACGCCCCTGACATTTAAATAGCAAAGCGAGGGAAAAACGTGAAGATCAGCCGCGAGGATGTCCAGCATGTGGCCAAGCTGGCCAGGCTTTCTTTCTCCAAGGAAGATATCGAGCTATTTACAAATCAACTGAACCAGATATTGACTTACATGGATAAGTTAAACGAACTGGACACGGCACATGTCGAGCCCACACACCACGCCCTGGCCATCACCAATGCCTTCCGGGAAGATGCGATCCGGCCATCTGTGTCTAACGAAAAAAGTCTGGCCAATGCCCCGGCAAAGGCAGATGGATCATTCACTGTGCCCCGTATCATCTGAGGTCCTGCCATGCAACTCTATGCCCTGACCATCCACGCCTTAAGGGAATTATTACTCAAAAAGGAAGTTACCTCGGTTGAGATAACCGGGTCTGTCCTGGCGCGCATAAAAGAGGTTGACCATAAGGTTCACGCCTATCTTACACTTACACCGGAAGTGGCCCTGGAACAGGCCAGAGAAGCCGACCGCATCCTGCAAAAAGGCGAGGGCGGGCCCTTGACCGGCATCCCCATGTCTATAAAAGATGTTGTCTGTACGGAAGGCATACGCACCACGTGTGGTTCATATATTTTGAAGGACTTTGTCCCCATCTATGACGCTACGGTAATCAGAAGACTAAAAGAGGCCGGAGCCGTACTGCTCGGCAAGGTAAATATGGATGAGTTCGCCATGGGTTCGTCCACGGAAAACTCGGCCTTCCACATAACCAGAAACCCCTGGCGACTTGACTACATACCGGGCGGGTCAAGCGGCGGCTCGGCAGCCGCCGTGGCCGCAGATGAGTGCATAGCCTCCCTTGGGTCTGACACCGGCGGCTCCATCCGGCAGCCGGCAGCGCATTGTGGTGTGGTGGGATTAAAGCCCACCTACGGTACGGTATCGCGTTACGGGCTGGTTGCCTTTGCCTCATCGTTAGATCAGATCGGGCCGCTCACCAAGGATGTCACTGACTGCGCCCTGGTTCTAAATGCCGTTCATGGCCATGATCCCCTGGATTCAACCTCGGCCCCCCGTCCGCGAATGGACTATACAAAGGCGCTGGTTAAAGGAATCAAAGGGATTAAGATCGGCATCCCCAAAGAATACTTCGGCCCCGGCTTATCCCCTGAGGTTGAAAAATCCGTGCGCAATGCTATAGAGACGCTTTCCAGCCTGGGTGCGGAGACCGTAGAGATATCTCTTCCCCACACCGAATACGCGGTGGCTATTTACTATATAATTGCCCCGGCTGAGGCCAGCTCCAACTTGGCCCGCTACGATGGTGTAAAATACGGCTATCGCGATGCTGAGGCCAAGGAACTCCTGGAGATGTATGAGAAGACCCGGTCAGGAGGTTTTGGAGCCGAGGTAAAACGTCGCATCATGCTCGGCACCTATGCCCTCTCCTCCGGTTACTACGATGCCTATTATAAGAAGGCCTCGCAGGTACGCACCCTGATCGCGGAAGACTTCAAAAAGGGCTTTGACCGGTGCGACGTCATATTAACGCCGGTTGCGCCTACGCCACCCTTTAAAATCGGAGAAAAGGTAAACGATCCCTTCCAGATGTATCTATCTGATATTTTCACTGTACCGGCCAACCTGGCCGGGTTGCCCGCCATCTCTGTGCCGTGCGGATTCAGCGCGGAAGGACTGCCGGTTGGGATCCAATTGCTTGGTAATCACTTTGCGGAAGAAAAGATATTGCAGGTGGCCTACAACTTCGAATCAGAGACAGACTTCCATACAAAAAAGCCGGCTCTTTTATCTTGAGCAGTCAGCATTCAGCTCTCAGCTTTCAGGAAATGAAATAGCGCCTTAAACTGACCGCTGATAGCTGATGGCTGATCGCTATAACCCAGCAAATGGACTTTTTTACGAAGCCGTCATATCTTCTTATTATTTATTCTCTGCCGGAGGATGCTGGAAGGCTTAAATGTGACTACCCGCCGGGGGGATAGCATTAATTCCGCACCGGTCTGAGGGTTTCTGCCCCGTCTTTCCTTTTTATTCTTGACGTTAAATTTACCAAAACCGCTGATGAGCACGCTCTCATTACCAGCCAGGGAGGTCTTAATTATTTCTAATAAGGCTTCCATGGCCAGTACGGCTTCAGCCTTGCGAAGCTTGTTTTTTTCATAAATATGATTGACAAGATCAGCCTTAGTCAGGGTCATAAAACTAACCTCCGGGGGTAAATCTATTACTTTGTCAAAAACCAGACATGACGGCCATCCTTGTAACCTCTACCGGGCAAAGCTTCCCCGGCCCATAAACAGCGCCGCAGGGCCCAGTTCCTCTTCGATGCGTAAGAGCTGGTTATACTTGGCCACACGTTCTGAACGCGAAGGGGCGCCGGTCTTGATCTGTCCCGTATTTAAAGCCACGGACAGATCGGCAATAACCGCATCTTCGGTCTCACCTGAACGGTGAGAAATAACGGAACGATACCCGGCCCGATCTGCCATCTGAATGGCTTCTATAGTCTCGGTCAGGGTGCCGATCTGATTCAGTTTAATCAATATGGCGTTTGCCACGCCCTCCTGTATCCCCTTGGATAAGATACTGGTATTGGTAACGAAGATATCATCGCCTACCAGTTGTATCTTGCCGCCTAACTGGCCGGTAAGTTTCTTCCATCCCTTCCAGTCATCTTCAGACAAACCGTCCTCTATGGAAATAATCGGGTATTTTTTCAGCCAGTCTGCATAAAAACCGACCAGCTCGTCTGTATTTTTATTCGGATTTTTCTCAGCAAGCAGCTTATATGTGCCCTTGTCGTAAAATTCGCTGGCAGCGGGATCCAGGGCAATATATATGTCCTTCCCCGGCTTGTAACCGGCCTTCTCGATCCCTTGCAGGATAACCTCCATGGCCTCCTCATTCGACCTTAAGTTTGGGGCAAACCCGCCTTCGTCACCCACGGCCGTCTGATACCCCTTGCCCTTCAAGACACCTTTGAGGGCATGGAAGGTCTCCACGCCCATGCGCATGGCCTCACTAAACGAAGAGGCCCCGCAGGGTACGATCATGAACTCCTGGATATCCACGTTATTATCCGCATGGGCGCCGCCATTCAAAATATTCATCATGGGCACCGGTAGTACGCGGGCGGCAACACCGCCAAGATAGCGATAGAGCGGAATCCCTGATTCTTCTGCCGTAGCCTTGGCTACCGCTAAAGATACGGCCAGAATGGCATTGGCGCCCATCTTACCCTTATTATTTGTCCCGTCCAAGGCTATCATGTTCTTATCGATAAACGCCTGCTCGGAAGACTCAAAACCTATCAACACCGGAGCAATTTTCTCATTGACGTTCTTGACCGCCCTGGAAACGCCTTTACCCATATACTGGGTTTTAATCTTATCGCGGAGTTCCACGGCCTCTTTTTTGCCGGTCGAGGCGCCGGACGGGACGGCGGCCCGCCCCATATAGCCGGATTCCAAATAAACATCAACCTCTACAGTCGGGTTACCCCGGGAATCAAAAATCTGCCTGCCAAGTATATTAATAATTTCGCTCACTTATCCTCCATGGCAAAATAAAAATGAGCTGCCGTTCAGAAAATCTGGGCTAAACATAGCAAAACACAGATACCCTGTCAATACATATATTTAACGATCCAATTGGGCACGGGGGATACTGTATTCTCCAAAGGAAGGGCGGTCTTGTGATGGACCTAACAATAAAGTCTTTTATCAGGCAGGTGATAGAACTGGCGAATTTTCTCCATTGGCCATCCTTTCCTTAAGAAACAGGAAAGCGCCTCGTCGAGAACGATATTCTTTGATATGGTTTGTGAAAAGGGATGTTCCTGTTCACATACGAACCGGTAAAGATGTCTATTTTTTCTGCTTAATCTTTTCTCGAAAGTATGCAGATTTAATCGCTTACCCAGGGCTGGAGAGTTTCTGACACTGGAATAGAGTTTTTCATCACCCAGATGTTCAAATAATAAGACATTCTCGTAAAAAGACTCGTGCTTGGGATGGACAGCGATACAGAAATCATCAATACCCGCACTCCTGGCATAAAAATACACGAGTTTAACTAATGCCAGGAAGATAAACATCCCCTTGCCGCTCAAATCCTCGTGGACTGCCAGGCCGGAAAGCTCTGCCGCTTTTCTTCCATGATATCTCAGGAAGTCCATCTCAATGTTGTATATCTCATCCATGGGCAGTCCTAATAGCGAGTCCGGGATAAGGGTAAGGGTCATTATCACCAAGTCATCCTTCTTGGCGATAAACGTCCGGGTGTCAGGGAGTAAATTATAAATCCCTATTCTCATTTCAGAATGGTGCGGTTTAACATATCCTCGTGTTACATAGGCCTTGTAGATAAGATTATATGACTGCTCCAATTCATCCAGAGTATCAACTACCTTGAATTCTATATCCTCGGCGCTAACCGGGGATTTTGCTGAGACATCATCGTCTAAGATATCTAATGTTATCATAATACAGCCTCACCTATAATTTTTAATATAAGAGATCCTTGCAAAACTCAAGAAAACCGGCCCCCCGCCACCTGCGGCGGATAAACTACAGCGCGGGCCAGAATCTATTCAAAACACCGGATTCTCGCCTTCGCGGGAATGACGCCAGGAGATTTTTGTAAGAGACTTATAGTAAGTATAGCAAAAAAATATAAAAAGTGTGAATTTATTTTAACACTTCTTGTTCCAGCAGGAAGATTTATGCCCTAGTAGAGCACTATCTCGCAGAAAAATATCCGGGGGGAAGTACCTGGGTGAAGTCGTAGTCAGGATAGCATTTCCGGATGTAGGCCAGTTTGTCGTCGTCAATTTCCACAAAGAGATCGGTCTGTTCTACAAAAAAATACCGTATATCCTCCAGGGACATCCTGAGACCGCCAGTGGGATAGGACTTCCCCCATTCTGATTCATCGCCATTATTGGCCGTGAAGAAAAAGGTATAAAGATCACAGTCAAAATCCTCCATATTATAGACATCCGCAAATCGTGCGTGCGCTGTGCGCAGATCCATACGCTCCAAAATGGCCGGCGCATCCTTTACTGACGGGAAATATCTCAACTCTCCGATCGGCTCAAACAAAAGTATATCCTCATAGAAACGGGCATGCTTAGGATTTACGGCGATACAGATGTCGTCGGCCTGCACATACTGAGCGTAGGCGTAAACCACCTTAAAAAGAAGCATGAATATATTACTGCACTTAAATTCCTTTGCGGTGACCAGAGAAGAACCCTCGGATACCAGGCGGCCTTTGTTCCTTAACATATCCAGCTCTTTTTTATATATTGCATCGGATGGCAGTCCCAGGGGAGAATCGATAATAAGGGTGGCGGTGGCAACCGCCCTCCCCTCGGATCTGGCAGTAAATACCCGGGTCGAGGGTAATATATTTTGGATCTTCAGCCTCATCGTCGAAGGATCCGGATCCATGTAACCCAGTTCTACGTATCTATCATGCGCCAGAGAAAAGGCCTCGATCCATTCTTCCCGTGAAGTGGCGGTTTTAATCCGGTAATCAAGGGATTGTCCTACTTCGGTAAGCCGGGACCGCCTCAGTCTTATGGCCCTGCGACTCTCCGGGAGGTATTTTTTCTCTCTCAGAAGTTCTGCGTTTCTTATCAGCATCCGGCTTAACTTCTTTTGTTTAGTTTTTTTTTGTTAACGTTCTTATCGGCCCTATTCCAATTTTGATAAAAACTTCCCATAACGATACGGAACTCCTACAATTAACTTTTTTATTAAAATTGCCGATTGAAAAAGCAGAGATTATCTATTACGATCTTATTATTCTGATCGGAGGCAGAAAAAAGCCCATGTGTATTAAAAATATATGGTGTAAAAAGCTATTAACTTCGTTTCTCGCATTAATCCCTGTGTTATTAATATTAACGGATACATTTGCGGAGCAACAGCCCTCCGCGGAATACATCGCGCAAAGAATCTACGACCGGGATACCGGCCGCGACTCCCATGCCGCCGTACTTATGAAGCTTATTGAAAAAGATGGTCAGAGCCGTGTCAGAGAAATGGAGGTATGGCGAAGGGATTTTGGGGAGTTTAAAAAGACCCTGATCCGTTTTAACAGCCCGGCTGAGATAAGAGGAACGGGGTTCCTGACCTGGGAAAATAAGAGCCGGGACGATGACCAGTACCTGTTTTTACCGGAACTAAGGAGGAGCAGAAGGATTGTCTCAAGCCAGAAGGATCAAAAATTTGTCAACTCAGATTTTACCTATGAAGACATGCAAAGGAGAAGGGTCGAAAAGGATGTCCATCACCTTTTGGGATCGAAAATTCTAAGTGGTTTCAACTGCTGGGTGTTGGAAAGTACCCCAAAACCCTCTGCCGAGTCTCAATACGAAAAGTTCGTAGCCCTTGTGACCAGGGATAGCTATGTGCCTATTCAAATTGACTATTACAAGCATGGCCGGGTAGTGAAACGCTATACGGTGTTCAATCTCCAGAAGATAAGTGGTATATGGACGGATATGGTGGCCGAGATGGCCGACCTCCGTAACCAGCACAGGACAGTGCTTGAAGTCCAGAAAATTTCATATAACGTCAATGTTGACCCAAATGTCTTTACCGTACGCAATCTGGAAAAATATTAAGAAGGACGGCTTCGTAAAAAGTCCAT
The DNA here is from genome assembly GCA_031082315.1 of Thermodesulfobacteriota bacterium. Taxonomy (NCBI): domain Bacteria; kingdom Pseudomonadati; phylum Thermodesulfobacteriota; species Thermodesulfobacteriota bacterium. The sequence continues at coordinate 33,893 of JAVHLC010000014.1, read as the reverse complement.
TTGCTGCGTTGCGCGGCATCCTTCGTCACTGCGGCGTAGCTATGGAAATAGTTCACCGTTCACCGTTCACCGTAAGTGCATTGTTTATTGACGGACAACGGTCAACGGTCAACGGACAACGGATAATAGGATTTGCGCGCCTTGCAACTGAAGCTTTTTACTGTGCCGTCCAAACCTTGACTTTCTGCAAGATCATCAAGAAGGGCCGGACCTTATTCCTGCTTTTTGCCCTGGCTGCATTCCTGCGCCCCTTTCCCGCATACACTGCCTCTGCCCAGCTTTTCTCCCTGATCCGAGACTCCAAAGTCAGCGGCAACATATGGGCTCGCGGGACAGAAGACCTGCGGCACGACGAACCTTACGAAGACACACGCACCTTTAGAAACAAGTTATTCCTGGAAGGAAAGGCCCAGATTGAGGAGCATATCAGGATGGTTGCCTCGGTGATGTCGGATTACCTCTGGTTTCACAACGACGGCTCAAGGGATGACCTCAGCACTGAGATGTTTGAGGGTTATGTAGAATTCTCGGAACAAAAGTGGGATATAAGGGCCGGCAACCAGATTGTGCGCTGGGGCAAGGCAGACGAAATAAGTCCGGTGGACAATCTCAATCCGCAGGACCTGCGGGAGAGTATCACGTCAAGGCTGGAAGACAGAAAACTACCCGTATTTATGCTGCGGGCGCGTTATTTCTTGTCCGAAGGCACCATAGAGGGTATATATAAACCACACTTCCGCAGCGCCAAAACCGAGTTCTTTGGCTCAGACTGGGCCACCCTCAAGCACCTCAAAACCCAGGTAAGTCACTCCACGGCATTATCACAGGCGCTTAAAGACTACCTGACCGGCCTGGAGATAAGGGAAAAGGAATACTCCACCGGCCTTGAGAACGGCGAGGCCGGACTGCGGTTTACCGGAACAGTCGGCAACCTCGACTATGGAATCAGCTATCTTTACACAAGAAACCCCTTCCCCTTTATTGAAAGTTTTCCCATTAAAAATATTAATGTCAGCAGCCCATCGGCAGAGGCACTTTTGGGCCAATTGGCACAGGCCCAATTGCTTGACGAGGACATCATCGTAGCCTATGAGAGAAATCAGGTCATCGGGGCCGAAGTCGAGACCACACTGGGCCTCTTCGGTATCCGGGGCGAGGCGGCCTATATGACCGACCAGGTATTTTTAAAAAATGACCTCACCTCTACCGGCAAGCATATACTGCACTACGTCCTTGGCATCGACAGGACCTTTACCAACGACTGGTATGCAAATCTTCAATTATACCAGAGAAAGATATTCAGCTATGATGACAGGATCCTTTTCGACCATGAGTTTGAGTCCGGCCTTTTCCTTCGCATAAACAAAACCCTCTTCCACGACAAATTGCGCCTCAATCTTGATTCATTTTACAACCTTACTGACAACGGCTTCTATCTAAATCCAGAGGTTGAACTGCGTTATGTGGATAATCTATCTATCTTCGCGGGCCTGAATATTTTTGACGGAAAAGCCGATACATTTTTAGGGAACTACGACAGAAATGATCAGGGTTATCTTGCCGTCAGGTTCTCATTTTAACCCTAAAAGCCTTCGGACACTTTAGCGGTAAGCGATCCTTATGGAGAAAATAGCCCGGCTCATATTACGAAAACGCTGGCTGCTTCTGGCAACTCTCTGCCTCCTTACGCTCTTCTTCGCATCCATGATCCCCAGGACGAAGATGGAACATTCTGTAGAGTCTTTTGTCCTCAAAAACGATCCCGATCTCGTCTTCTTTGAAGGATTTAAAAGGCATTTTGGTACAGACGAATTCTTTGTCCTGGCCTTTAAGGATGAAAACATCTTCACCAATGAAATGCTGGCGAAGATCAAAGCGCTTACAGAAAAGCTGGAAACCATAGAAGAGGTGCGGGATGTAGTCAGTCTGACCGATGCCACGGACATCCGGGGCGAACAGGATAATTTTTATGTCCGGTCCCTGGTAGAAAAATTGCCGCTTTCCCCGGATGAACTAAACGCCCTCAGGGGAAAGGCCCTCCTCAACCCTCTTTATGTCAACAGGTTGATCTCCAGAGACGGCCGTACTACAGCCATTATCGTGAAAACCTTTGATCGCCCGGACGATGACCTCTATCGAACCCGTCTGCTCGAAAAGGTGGATGCTGTCATCAACGACGTCTTCCCCCAAGGCCGCCCCAAAATCTACAAGGCCGGCTGGACGGTAACCGATAACACCTTAAGCCGGTATATGATGGGCGATCTCACGACCTTTGTCCCCATCGTCTTACTCCTGATCGCCGCTGCCCTTTATTTGATCTTTAGAAGCCTCTGGATCATGTCCATTGCCACGGTAAATATCATAATCTGCCTTATATGGACCATGGGGTCGTTTCCTCTGGTCAACGCCACCATAAATAATATAACCACCATTACTGCCCCGCTTATCATGACCATCGGCATTGCAGTGGCTATTCATATCATCGATCAGTATCGGGAAGACCTCCCCCGGCTGCCCGATAAAAACTCCGCCCTTATATCTTCCATAAGGCTGGCCATTCTTCCCTGTTTCCTGGCGAGCTTTACCACGGTGGATGGCTTCATCTCGCTGAGCGCCAATGATATCCCGCCCATACGGGACTTTGGCTATGTGTCTTCACTGGGCATATCCTTTTCCTTTTTAGTATCCATAATGTTCATTCCCATTATGCTCTACCTCCTGCGCCATCGCCCCATAAATTTTAAGCCTCACGAAAATACCTCACAGACGAAGATCATTCGCTTTTTTTACACACTTGTGAACAATCATGAAAAAAAGATAATCATTCTTACCCTCTTTATAATGGCACTCTCAGTCTGGGGCGTATCCCGCATAAAAGTAGAGACAAACCTTTTGGAATACTTCAAAAAAGGCAGCGATGTCTATCAGGCCACAGATTTTGTCGAGAAAAATTTGGGTGGTGTAACTACCATCGAGATCTCGGTCAAAACAAAGGAGATGGACGGCATACTTGAACCATCGGCGCTAAAAAAGATAGACTCTGTGGAAGAATTTCTACGCGGGCAGGAAAAGATTGACAGCGTCATTTCTGTTGCAGATTATCTTAAAGACATGAATCAATCCTTCCATAACGAAGACCCGGCTCACTACAGGCTGCCGGCCGGCAAAAATCTGGCTGCCCAGTACATGCTGCTTTACAGCGCCGGGGATATCCGGGATTATATCGACCCTGACTGCAAGACCGCCCGCATCTCTGCCCACTTCAGAGAGCACAATTCAAGGCATATCCGGGCCATGATAGACAAGACCGATGCATTTATTAAACCCTTGCAAGGACCTGATCTTGAAATTCGGGTAACCGGCAAATCCCTGCTTACTGCCAACCTGATCGAGGCCCTGGTAAACGGCCAGATATATAGCCTCTCTCTGGCCATCTTCCTTATCTTCGGCATAATCTTTGTCATCCTCCGGTCGTTTTCCCTCGGATTTATAAGCATTATACCCAATGCTATCCCGCTTCTCATTAACCTCGGCGTGATGGGGTGGCTGGGCATCCCCCTCAATACCTCTACCGCCATGATCTCTACAGTGGCCATAGGTATTGCCGTTGACGATACCATCCACTTTCTCACCCGTTATAAGCACGAGAGAAGAATGGGCAAAGACAACTTCCAGGCCATTGCCATAACCATGCAGTCTAAAGGATCGGCCGTAATTTCCACCTGCATGGTAATTGTGATGGGTTTTGGCATACTGGTATTATCCAATTTTATCCCGACCATCCAATTTGGCTGTCTGACGGCCTTTACCATGTTAATCGCGCTCCTGGTGGAGCTGACCACGCTGCCTATCTTACTAAAAATTGTTAATCCGAGGATAGACAAGAAAAAATGAAAGAGAAGCAGACAAACCTTTGGTCATATGACGAGGCCTTTTGCCGAAACATAGGGCTCATATCTCCTGAAGAACAGCAAAAGATTAAGAAGGCCCGAATAGCCATTGCCGGAGTCGGCGGCGTAGGCGGCCACTACCTCCTCACACTAGCCCGCACTGGCTTCGAACAATTCAATATCGCTGATTTTGACCATTTTGAAGCGGCCAATTTCAACCGGCAGGTGGGAGCTACCATAGAAACCATCGGCATGCATAAGGCCGAGGCCATGAAAAAGATGGCCCTGGCTATAAATCCAGAGGCCGATATAAAAATTTTTGACCAGGGTATAAGCAAGGATAATATCACCGAATTCCTGAAGGACGCAGATGTCGTAGTGGATGGTATAGACTTCTTCAATATAGAAACCCGTCGTTTGCTTTTCAAAGAAGCCGGAGATCGTGGTATTTATGCCATTACCTCAGGGCCCATGGGGTTCAGCGCTACGTTGCATGTCTTTGCGCCCCAGGGTATGGGTTTCGATGAATATTTTGACATTGATGATAACCTGTCTGAAATCGATAAGCTCATAGCCTTTGGCCTGGGTCTGGCGCCAAGGGCCACACATCTTAAATACATTAAGTCATCATCAATAGACCTTACCAAACAAACCGGGCCTTCCTTAGGGCTGGCCTGCCAGCTCTGCAGCGCCCTGGTGGCCACTGAAGTCATAAATATCATCCTGAAAAGGAGAAAAATAAGGGCCGTCCCGCACTATTTTCAATTCGACCCCTATCTTCAGGTCTATAAACAGGGTTATCTACGCTGGGGAAATCGAAATCCTATTCAGCGATTGAAACGGTGGTATGTGAAAAAGTACTTTTTGGGACGCAGATGAACGCCGCAACAGAAAGAAACTTCACCGCAAAGGCGCAAAGGACGCAGAGAGAAGTTTTATTTCGACAGAAAAGGAAAAGAAATCCATCTTTGCGTACTTTGCGTCTTGAGCGACCTAAGGGAGCGGGCGGTGAATAAAGAGAATGTCATAAAATGATTCCAAAAGATATAATTCTCAAAATCGTTGAAGCCGGTACCTGGGCGCCTTCAGGTGACAACTGCCAGCCATGGCGTTTTATATGGGATGGACAAAAGCTCCTTCTCCTTAACGTGCCGGAAAGGGATACATCCCTTTATAATTCAAGACAGCGGGCCTCTCTCATCGCCCACGGCGCTGTCCTGGAAAACATGGACATCGCCGCCCGCTCCTATGGTTATTCCATGTGCCCTACCCTCTTCCCTGAAGGTGAGGGAAACCCGCTTGTGGCTGCCATCGAATTTCAAGAGTGCCCAAGGAAGGATGATCCGCTATTACCCTTTATTACCAAACGTGTCACCAACCGCAATCCGTATAAAAAACGAAAAACTATCGGCAAAGAAGTCATTGCCGCCCTTATGTCAATCCCCGAAAAGATGGATCTTGGGGAGCTATATCTAATCAGCAATAATCTCCCCTCACCCTTCACCCCCGAAATCCCCCCTAGCCCCCCTTTGCAAAAGGGGGGATGGGAGGATTTATATGTCCCCCTTGATAAAGAGGGGCATCCGTTAAGTCCCCCTTTGGAAAAGGGGGATACAGGGGGATTTTCGGGGCAAAGAAAACTCCTGGCCAGGACCGTAGCCACCCACGACCGGATGCTTTTCGAAGACGAAAAACTCCATCATTTCGTCTTCGAACACATCAGATGGTCAGAGAAAGAAAGCTTGCAAACAAAAGACGGCATGCCCATAAAAACCATGGGGCTCAATTCATTACAAATACCGGCCTTCAAACTGCTTAGGAATTGGGGCATGGTCTCTTTTCTGAACATCTTTGGCCTAAGCCACATGCTCCCGTTCCAAAGCTACAAACTCTGCCTCGGTTCTTCAGCCATGGGGCTGATCCAGATGCCGGGAACTACACCAGAGGATTTCGTCCTGGGCGGAAGGCTCCTGCAAAGAGTCTGGTTAACCGCTACAAAACACGGTCTGGCCTTTCATCCTATGACCGGCATTACGTTTCTCATACAGCGCCTCTATCTCGACAGAGAACCAGGTTTTTCAGAAGCCCATAAGAAGCTCCTCGAAAAGGCGTGGGGATACTTACGGAACGTTTTCCCTGTGGACAGATCAAAAGGGATAATAATGCTCTTCCGGCTGGGGTATGCACCACTGCCGTCAACGCGGGCCCCACGCAGAGCGATAAATGACGCCCTTTTTCTTATTGACTAAATCTTTCAAGGTAGCTACAATAGCTACCATAGAGGTGAAAATATGCAACTAGTTGGGATAAAAGAGCTAAAAAACAGGCTAACCTATTATTTAGGGCTCATAAAAGAAGGTGATAATATCATTGTAACTGACAGAGGTGTACCTGTGGCAATACTGCACGATCTTAATACCATTGAAGAAAAGGCCGGCGTCGAAGAACGCCTTGCATCACTGGCCAAAAGAAAATTATTAAGACTTCCGGTTAGAAAGAAAGAACTACACCCGATAGAGAGACTAAAAGTAAAGGGCAAACCGGTGTCCGAGACTATAATAGAGGACAGAAGGTGATATATTTTGACAGCAGCGCCCTGGTAAAGCGGTATGTAGAAGAAACCGGGAGCGATAGAGTAACCTCTATTTTGGCCAATGCCGGCATTATTGCTACATCGAAATTAACCTATCCAGAAATACTTTCTGCTTTTGCGAGAAGACATAAGGTGGGAGAAATTCCCACGAAATGGTACACTAGAGTAATTGAACGATTTGAAACCGAGTGGGAATATTTCCTCATAATAGAATTTCAAAACGAGCTCCTACCGTTCATCAGAAAGACAATAAAAGAACATCAACTCAAGGCCGCGGACAGTGTTCATTTATCATCTGCATTGTGGCTAAGGAATGCCGTTAAAGAAGATGTTATCTTTGTAGCTTCGGATGTAAACTTACTCAATGCGGCACAATCGGAAAGATTACAAATAATAGATCCTCAAAAGGGCGAAAGCTAAATACAGGTCTGCTCCTTAAAAGATAAGACCGGCTGGACATCATATCCCCCTCAAAAAGGAAGGGCGGGGATATTCCCCGCCCTTCCTTTTTTATTTCTGACTCCTGACTTCTTAAGCTTTCAGCCTTCTTGCATTCAGCCCTCCTGCTTTCATTCGGGGCTTTCAGCTCTCTTGCTTTTATTATTTTTTCTTCCCCAACTTCCTCCGTGCAGCCCCAGCGAGACCGATAAGGCCAGTGCCAAAAAGAAGCATGGTACACGGCTCAGGGACTGCGTACCTGGCCGAGCCGTCAACCTGCAGATTCAGATCATAAAGATCACCGCCTACAGTTTGACCCGTGTAACCTGTCCAGTTGCTGGGCAGTACGATATCAGGAACGCCATCACCGTTTATGTCCGCATCACTATTGGAATCCGTGAGGGCCGCCAAGAAAGGAAACGTGGAAAAATCCACACCGTCTTCCGTGAACATATAACCGGATAACACCCATCCGCTCACGAAATCAACATCGATATTCCCATCGAGCGTAGGGAAATTAAAATTTCCCCCCCCGGACATAAGGCCAAACGATGCTATCTGTGTGCCGTCCTTGTAGCCCGATATCGTGCCTCCGCCTAGACCTGGCTGCGCAAACGTTGCCGAATTAGTGTCCAGATAGAAATCAAGCGTCGCAGTGTTGAACACATATTGCGCATTACCTGCGACAACAGCCGTATGTACTCCCGTCATTGTAGCTACACCTGTCAGCTCAAAATCACCGCCACCTATAAAACTCCCGTCGCTGTACTTTATAATCGTACCCGTGGCGTCATTTTGGAGTCCTGAGCTTCCGACCTTAAAAGCCACCACATCCGTAAAAGGATCGCCTCCGTCTAAGCCATTTAGATCGGTATCCGTGATGTTTACATGACTGAGACCCGTGTAGGTCATATAGTCAATAGCCTGCACAGTCTTACCCCCCACCTGTAAACTCCAGTCGTCCAGTATTACAAGTGCCGCCGAAGCCTGAGCCACGTTTAAAGCGAGTACGCCCAGTAAACACAATGCTAAAACAAACCATTTTTTCATCTTCTTCACCTCCCCTCCTTTAAAATTTAAACTCTTTAAAAATCCTTTTCTCATCTTTTTACCTCCTCTTAAAAATAGCGTATAGCGATTAGTGAATAGCGTGTAGCATATAGGGCTTAGCGTTTAGGGTTAAAGATTGAAACTAGAAAAACGCATAGTGAGCCATCATTCACTTTGCCCGTCTGGAATAATTACAAGCAACCTCCATGCCAACAAACCACAAATAGCTTTATAATATGATATTTATAATACTATCCAATAGTTATAATTTTCACAGAACATTGGGCACAAACCGGTTCAGAGTGAAAAGTGGAAGTGAATTTCCACTCAGAGGAAATCTATTTCCACTATGGGTGGTAAAACTTTTCATATCCAAAATCTTTTCACCGTTAAGCACGCAGAGAAGAATTTTCTATTTAACCGGGACGCAGACTTGCGCAGATAAACGCAGATTCTTAAATTTGGAACTCAGGAACTCATGAAAAAAATACTGTTATATTTAAACGCTACACGCTACCTGCTAATCGCTATTTCTTAAACTTTCTCCTGGCTACACAGCCCAAGCTAATCAGGCCGGTTCCTACCAGAAGCATGGTTGCCGGTTCAGGGACACCGCTGCCGCCGCCGTCGTGGGAAAATGGACTAAAGATGCAGTGGGTTTTATGGTTGGCCTGGATATAATGGTCGTACGCCACTATATCGACCCAGGTATATCCATCCGCTGAAATATGAAACTTTTTCGTCTCCCCCTCGGCAAGGTCACCCCATTCATCACCAGGGATGTAATTCTGGACCGTCTCGCCCGTGCCAAAATCACCGATAACATATTCATAATACGAGGTGGGAAATACACCGTGGGGAGGTAATGTGTCGCCATCACCCATGACCGGCGTCCCATAATCGCAAAAAGAAATATAGGGATCAGCGACCCCTTCATCCAGCGTTTCAAAAAAATTCGGCTCTTTCACAATATTCCCATAATCATCAATCAACTGCCCCTTAAGCCAGGTAACATCAATCGTGCCGTTTTCATTAATAGGAACCGCTGCGGCAAACTTTATATCGTAAATATTCAAGTTTGCCCCAACGACCCAAAGGTCGTAGTCATAAGAATATATAGTCCATGTCTCCGTTACCGGGTCGTATGTAGCCCCGGGGATATATATCTGGAGATTGGGCACGGCCTGAACAGGGCCGGCCAGCCCCAGGATCAGTAAGGCTATTGCTATGGATGTGGTGATTGAACGAATATTCATTTCTGTCCTCGTACATTACCACAAGCAATATCTGTACCACTAATTGATTAATAGGTTTTGATTTAAAAAATAATGTGATATATTATATAATTATCTTATACGGGAAATTGACAGCAGGATAAGAAAGAGAAAAGGAATGTCATCTGAATGGAAAAATACTTCCACTATGTGTGTAAAGTTTTTCACATCGAAATTCTCCTGCTCACCGCAAAGAACGCAAAGAAAAAAATCTATCTTTTAAACAAGTTATTTTCATCCAGAAACCCAAAAGTTCTGGATGAGCTCTCAGCACTCAGCTATCAGCGTTCAGCTTAATGTGTTGTTTGTCTTAGTTTTTTGCTGACAGCTAATCGCTGATCGCTGAAAGCGTGAATCCGGAAACAGTAGTTTCCGGATGAACACCGGTTAAAACGAAAACTTCTGTCGCTGATAATGACGGAGGCAGGTCTTAAGGTTGGTGGCCAAGCCCTTTTTGCTGTTTACTATAAAAAGGTTGTGGTTTATGTGAAAAAGTTCTTCCTTGAGCCGCACTACCGGCCTCTGTTTTCTGCCTTCCACCCCGTAAAGACGGCTTATTTCCTCCTCAAAAAGGGGGACAATCTTATCTTTCATACGAAGCTCGGTATCCACCAGAAAGAAAGCCAGATGCGGGGATAAATCCTCCAGGCGTTGATAAAAGGCCCGAACGTCCGCGGCCTCCACGCCCTTCGGCGGAGAGGATTTTACTTCTCCATAGGCCATGCGGTTATCCAGACCGGCAATAACATCATAATCCCCACCATGGGGGGTCTCTCTGAACTTTACACCGTAGATAGCCGGGGCCTCAAATTCCCGGATGAATACCTGGGCCACAAACCATTCGAGGGTGGGGCCTATACTTGATACCGATTTTATGTCCAGGGCATAGCCGCCTCGATCCAGCCTGGTAATGAGTCCTATCTCCTCAAGAAAACGTAGGTAGTCGGCAGCGGTGCGTGGTGAACAATACCGGGTCAGGTCTTTTAAAGTAAAGTGCTTCTGATGCGCTATGAGATCACGCAAAAAAAGCCGGAAGGAGTAACGCCCCATCAGGCGATAAAAATATCCCTCTACCCTGGCATCCGCCTCAGGGGATAATAATAAGCCTCTATCCGGATTATACTGGATCAGGTTAAACCCTTTTTGCCGGAGGATAGAGACCACGGTCACATCCTGGCGGGCCAGACGATGCTCCAGGTGGAGAATTTTATCCTTTAGGCGGGCAATCTCTTTCTTCAGCCGCTCGATTTCTTTTTCCATAATCTCAGCTATCAGCCTTCAGCCTTCAGCCTTCAGCTTTCAGCTTTCAGCACAAACAACCAAAGGCTATATAACGGCATTTAACTACATGAATTCGCAAAATCCCCCTGTATCCCCCTTTTCCAAAGGGGGAAGCGTTTCTCCTCCCTTTGGCAAAGGGAGGTTGGGAGGGATTTAAGAATACTCTTTCAAACAGCTAACCTGATACAAAAGACTAAATATCTCATGGCTGACTTGCTGACTGCAGATCCGCCTTTGGCGTGACCTGCGGCTACCCGCTAATCGCTAAACGCTACTCGCTATACTCACACCGCCTTTACATAAATATCATGTATGATCTCCGGATCGACCGCCACCGTAGTCTCACCCACCTGTATAATAGGGGAAGGCTTCTTCTGCCTCACCTTGATTATACTTCCCGGCGCCACACCCAGGGCGCTCAACTTATCCAGTCTGGCCGGGAAGTTGGTAGAGATGAAGACAATACGCCCTTCGGCGCCCGGATCAAGGTCATTAAGGGGCATAACCAGGGGCTTTACACTCTTTTCAGGGGCTGTGCAGCATTTTCCCGGCGGAATAGGTTTGCCGTGCGGACAGACCGGGGGATGGCCAAGGAAAGTGCAGACACTGTCTGTGACCTCCGGGCTCAAAATATGCTCCAATTTACAGGCCTCTTTTTCTGCCTCCTCCTCCGAAAGTTCAAAGATCTCCATAAGCAGCCGCTCGGTCAGGCGGTGCCTCCTTATAATCTCACGGGCCTTTTCCTCTCCTTTTTCTCTTAGATAGACCTTATCCCCTTCCCTGGCAAAAAGTCCTTCCTGCTCCATGTAGGAGAGTATATTCCTGGCCTCGGGGTCCGATGCCTCGCGCTGGAGATCAGCCACGTCTGAGACCCCATTTTCGCGCAGGTTCCAGATAAATTCCAGCAGTTCATCGATGGCCCGGTCACGGGTTTCTGCCTCCCTGTGACAAAACGGCCCCCGGATATGACAATGTGGTTTTCTCTTTCCCCAGTTAAATTGCATAGGCACCTCCTCCGTATAGCGATTAGCGTATAGCGGGTAGCGTACAATGGTCAGCTATCAGCATTCAGCCGTTAGCTTTTCGGTATTGTTTTGGATTTTGAATCTTAATTTATTAATCGCTGACCGCTGATAGCTGATTGCTGAACGCTTAAAATTATATTTTAAAACCAGTGATTTTTAAAATTAAATTCAGCAGCCCCCCCACAGTAAAAGCCACAGTCAGGATAAAGCCGCTGATGGCCGCACCAATTTTCCAGCCCCTTTCTTTGACAATGACCAGGAAATTCGCCAGACACGGGACGAACAAGGTCATAGTTACCAATGCCACCAGGATCTGCTCGGCGCTCAGCGTATGCGCCCGCGCCAGGGCCAGAAGACCGGCCGCACCATAGTCACGACGCAAAAAACCGATGAGAAAGGCCTGAGTGGTCTCTACCGGAAGTCCTAGTACGCCTTTAATAAGCGGTGAGGCACCCTTTTCGATATTTATCAATATCCCGGTCTTATCCATTATAAAAAGTATGAATGTGCTCAGGGCAAAGAGGGGTACGGCCTCTTTAAGGTACCACTCTATGCGGGACAGGGTCTTAATGAGGATATTCCCGATCCTGGGAAGTCGGATGGGCGGGAGCTCCAGGACAAAATCTGAAGATTCGCCCGGCAGATAGCGGGCCGCCAGGTAGCCGACCACCGCCAGGACAAGACCTACGACCCCGGCCCAGAGCACAACCATCATGGGAGAAAATCCGGAGAGCATGCCGAAAATAACGGCCATCTGCGCCGAACAGGGGACGCCCAGGGCCAGGAGCAGGGTAACGATAATCCTGTCCCGCTTGCTTTCCAGGATGCGGGTCGTAAGCGTAGCCATAGTGGCACACCCCAGCCCCAGAATCATAGGCAGAATGGCCTTACCATTAAGACCGATTAACCGAAATATCTTATTGCTCATGACCGCCAGCCGGGGCAGATAGCCGGAATCCTCCATCAGGCCGAAGGCTATGAAAAAAAAGGTAATAATGGGCAGGATCAGGGCAAAGGCATAGGTCATAGCCATGGTCAGAAGGCCATACTGGCCGACCAGCAGGTCCCTCAGCCAGGCCATCGGCACCAGTCGCCCGGTCCATCTCATGAAAAACGGGTTGATATACTCTCCGAAAACCGTCTTTTCCATAAAGTCAACGGCCACGCCGGCCCCAAAAACGCCGATTACCTGATATAGTAAATAAACCACGCCTATCAGAATAACCACGCCCCAAAACGGATGTACGGATAGTTCGCCAATGCGGGTGGAGAGCCGCTTTCGTTTGATAGGCTTAATCATGGTCACCAGGCGCACAATTTCATCCACCTTTTCCAGGCGGACCTGGTTAATCAGATAGCTTATGGGCTGATCGAATCCGGCCTGGCATGATCTTCGGATCGCCTCGATCTCGTTGATTCTGGATTCCGGCAGGCGTGCATGCAACCATCGTTTAAGGCTTTTATCCCCGGAAAGGAGCATGATAGCGATGGAACGGGGGCTTATATTCTCTTCCGGCAGGAACTCCGCTATCTGAGAGATGGCCTCTTCCAGGGCCGGAGGGTAACTTATGTTCAATGTGGCCTCTCTCAGATCACCAAGCTCTTCCGTTATCTTTTCCAGATTCTTTTTCTGGGTAGCTACGGTGGAAATGACCCTGGCGTCGGTCAGCGAATAAAGCTCCTGATAATTTATTTTGATGCCGCGTTCGCGGGCCTCATCCTCCATATTAAGCACAAGAAGAAAAGGCAACCCCATTTCAGACAATTGGCTGGATATAAGGAGGCTGCGCCGCAGGTTCTTGGCATCAGCCACCTGGACAATCAGGGCATCCTTTTCGTTCAACAGGATATTGCGCGTAACTATCTCATCTTCAGAGGTGGGCAGCAGGCTGTTTACGCCCGGCGTATCCAGCACAGTGATATTTTTACCCCTCCATTTAGTCGTACCATGTGAAACCTCTACGGTCGTCCCCGGATAGTTTGAAACCACGACGTATTTACCGGTCAGGTAGTTGAAGACAACGCTTTTACCGACGTTCGGGTTGCCGACCAGTATTATTTTCTTTGTTGACTTCCGGTTAATATCCTTACTCTCCATGCCCCTATTTTTTCCCCGCTTTCTCATCTGAAAATCCCCCTGTATCCCCCTTTTCCAAAGGGGGAATATGATGGTGCTCCCCTTTTTTCAAAAGGGGAATGGATGGGTTCCCGTCTTTTCCCAAAAGGGGTCTGAACATACTCCCCCCTTTAGTAAAGGGGGGTTGGGGGGGATTTTTCTCTTTTTTCAAGCAATCCGCACATGCACCGTATATCTCTAATCTGTGATCTTTGATAGCGAAATGATGGCGCGCCGCTATCTCCTCCTGCATCTTTTCGATGCGGTTATCCGTGAATTCAAGTATCTTTCCGCAGGAGAGACATATCAGATGGTCATGATGCTCCCCCTGATCAACATTCTCATAACGGGTCTGTCCGTCGGCAAACTTCCTCTCAATCGCCATCCCGCACTCTGTCAGCAGTTTTAGGGTTCGATAGACGGTGGTATAACCTATCCGGGAATTGAAGCGGGCCGCATGCCGGTAAAGCTCATCTAAGTTTACATGGCCCTTCATACTGAAAAAAATCCGGGCTATCTCATCCCGCTGACGTGAAGACTTGAGCTTCTTCTGGGCGATATATCCTCTAAGGATACCCTGCTTTTTATTAACAGCTTTCGTGGAAACGCCCTCCCCTGCTTTTTAGAATCGAACCAGCAGCACCTGCAAGCCTTCCCTTAAAAATGAAAATGAAATTCATTTTCATAATCTATTTAAGACATCCAGCAGGTCTTGTCAAGGGGAATAAGCGCTTTTACCGCAAAGGCCGCCGAGAACGCCGATTAAAGGAATTTGCAACTATTCAGCCACTAAGACACCAAGCCACTAAGAGTATCCCTTTGTGTCTTGGTGCCTTGGTGGCAAAAGTTTATCTCTGCGGACTCTGCGTACTCAGCGGTGAAAAGGCTTTTTTACGAATTGGTCAATCTTGGCTGTTGACTTTTATGCGCAGTTGACTTAGCTATAAGGGCCTATATTGTTACCTTAAATCTCAGACCTAATACCAGGATAAGAAATGCCCTGTAAGACATGCGGCGGCCGGCTCTCCATCGTCAGGACTTGAAAGGATGTAACCCTGCGCTGTAAGGTTTGCGGCCGTAAATACACAGTTAAAGAACTGCTTGGCGAACTGGATGAAGATTTACTGGAGCGGATCGCCATGATCCGGTGCGACCGGGTCTGATTCCATGAACAGCCCGAAGACCAAAAGCAGCCTGCCGGTAATCCCTTCCAATATGGACGGAGATTTGCACCACATGGAAAACCTGCATGGCGCTGATCTGGTACTCTTTGTGGCCGGGAATCAGTTTATGGTCATGCCGGAACTCCTGGCCGCCTTTCAGCAACAATACCCGGAGATAAAAACGATATTTTATGAGACCCTGCCGCCCGGTATGGAACTAAAACAGATACTGGCGGGCGGGGCTATATTCCAGGATAGAGTAATCGATGTTATACCCGACATCTATGCCTCCGTCAATGAAAGTGCTATGCACTCTTTAGAAGAGGCAGACCTTATCGAAAAAGAAAAATATTTTCTCTACTTACACAACCGGATAGTACTTATGGTTCCCGAAGGTAATCCGGCCCGAATTGCCTCTGTCCATGACCTGGGCAGAGATGAGGTCAGGATCTCCCAGCCTAACCCGGAAACCGAGGATATTGCCTTTCACATCATCGGGATGTACCGGGAGGCAGGCGGCGAGAACCTGGTTAAAAGGATCATGGAGGAAAAACGGGCGGAAGGCACTACTATCTTCACGATTGTCCATCACCGGGAAACCCCCTTACGCCTGAAAAAGCGGACGGTGGATGTGGGGCCGGTATGGGCAACCGAATATATAAATGCACGCCGGGAAGGCTTAATGTTCGAGTGTATTGAGCCAGGCCAAGACCTGGATCAGCGAGATAAAATAGATTACTTTATAACTGTGCTAAAAAACGCCCCTAATCCTTCAAATGCCGCAAAATTTCTCGACTTTATAAAATCAGACCTCGCCCGTAATATCTATAAGAAATATGGCTTTGTCCCTCATCCGGCATAATGCCTCCCACATCAGCCGCTAAATGAGCGCAACGCATCCTCAATTTCAGAGAGCAATTTTTCTGTTACCTCTTCCATTCCTTTCTCATCCAACCCGCAAACATCCAGCGATTCCTTATGAAAAACATAGTTAAGCCCGTCCGTCCCGGCCCCGATCCCCAGCATCATAGAAATGGCATCAGCCACGTGCACAATGTGGGCAATCTGCCCGTCATTTTTACATAGAGATGGATTATGGTGGTAACGGATAGCTATGCGCAGGTTATCGGCTAATTTCCATTTGGCGGCAATCTTTTCACCCAGCTCGGTATGGTCAAACCCCAGGACCTTCTGCTCGGCCTCATTAAAGGAAATCTGTTCTTTTTCTACGGCTTCTATTATTTTTTCGAACTCTTCCGATACAAATTGAGCAAGGATCAACTTACCCACATCGTGCAAGAGGCCGCCTGTAAAGGCAGTATCTTTTAAGGCACGATACCTTTTTTCAGCGATAATTCTGGCCCCCAAGGCCGTAGCAACGGAATGTTTGTAGAGTTCCCCACCGTCTAACTGGTAACCATCAACTTTTTTATTCAGGATACCACTTGTCGCCTGGGCAGCGGCAATACCCTGGATGGCTGAAAAACCCAGATATGACGCACCATGTGCTACGGAGGTAATTTCACTCCTTAAACCATAAAAAGGCGAGTTGCATACCCTTAAAATACGCATGACCATCGCCTGGTCCAGGGATATTACATCCACCAGATCTTTCATAGATGCATTGGGTTTTCGGGACAGCTCCACGATTTTCATGAAGGTGGTGGGAAGAGGAGGGAGATCATCTACCCGTCTCACTATCTTATCAATTCTGCTTTCCTCCATTATTATAACCCTCCCCTATATCTTCTTTTCTCCGGATACTGAGACGACCTTCGTCTCTCCACTGGCTAAGACGGTTATAAGTGTCCTTTTCTCCTTCCCGCCCAAATCTTTACCTGAGACCTTAATGCCCATCTGACCACAGGCATCCATTACGCTCTGGCTGATACGGCTACCCATTGCCGATTGAAGAAAATCGGCACCCCCGGCCAGCTTGGCAGAAATACCTCCAGCAGTAGCCCCTTTTTCCTCCATCTTGCCCAGCATATCTTTCATAATTTTCTGGACAACGGGTGGAAGGACAATAACGCTCCCTGTCCCCACCTTTTTTGCCTGGTCAAAAAAGAGAAGACCGACTCCGGCCGTAATATTTGGAATCTTTATGGTATCTGCGACACCTCCAACTACAACCTTGCCCGGCGCATCAACCTCAAGCATGCCCATAAGACCCCTCCCCCTGTATTAAGATTTAAATTCTAAAGGCAGTCTACGGGAAACATCGTCACTATCTTTTAAAAACTTTAGTAAAGGGGAATTTTTATAAGTTGGAGGGCGAAATATCAGCAGACTTGATCCATCTCTTCAATTATACGGCGGGCAGCTTCTATAGGATCTTTAGCGGTTCGGATAGGTCTTCCCACTACTATATAATCGGCGCCGTTAAGGATAGCCTCACGGGGAGTGACAATCCTTCTCTGGTCATCATCGGATGTAACACTCCAGGCCGGCCGTATGCCGGGAGTAACGATGAGAAAATCCCTTCCTAACCGTTCTCTTATAGCCTTAACTTCCTGACCGGAAGATATGACGCCGCTGCATCCCGCTTCTCCGGCTGACATGGCCCTCTGCACCACAAGGCGGGAAACATCATCGATAAACTCCCCGGACAAACCCTGGACAGCTAGATCATCTCTTCCTATACTGGTCAGAAGGGTAACCCCGAGCACCTTTGTCCCGGCGCCCGTAGCTATGGATATGGCCCCGGCCAGACGTCTGCCCGCATCACAGTGAATGGTCACAAAGTCAACGCCGTATCCGGAGATAACGGATAAGGCCCTTTTTACCGTCTCCGGTATGTCGTGGAGTTTCAGGTCGAGAAAGATTCCGGCCTCTGTCTCTTCTTTGATTTTCTTCAGGATAGAAGGGCCTTCCGCGATAAACAACTCCAGCCCGATCTTAAATACACCAACTGTACCGGCAAGAAGACGTACATATGTCGAAGCCTCTTTCCAGGAAGGAAAATCCAGGGGAAATATGAGTCTGTCTTTATCTCTCATATCCCTTCTTCAAATACAGGAGAAATTCTCTATTGCCTTTGGCGCCCAGGATGGGCGACTCAATAAGACCTATGGAGATCAAGCCGATGTCTCCCGCAACTGTCTGTATTTTTTCAGTTGCCTGCGCCTGAAGCGCCGGGTCACGGACTATGCCCCCCTTACCCACCTGTCCTTTTCCGACCTCAAACTGAGGTTTGACCAGCGCTACTATCTCCGCCTGCTCTTTCAGCAGGGTGACGACTACCGGGATAACCTTCGACAGAGAGATAAAGGATACATCTATGACCGCTATGTCCGCTTTTTCGCCTATGTCTTCCGGCCCCAAGTAACGAATATTTTTTCGCTCCAGAGAGACGACGCGCTCGTCCTGTCTGAGCTTCCAGTCGAGTTGGCCATATCCCACGTCTATGGCATAAACACGGCAAGCCCCATGCTTCAGGAGGCAGTCCGTAAAACCGCCTGTCGAGGCCCCCACGTCAACGGCCACCTTGCCCTGGACATCTAAATCAAAGGCCTTTATGGCCTCCTCTAACTTCAGACCGCCCCGGCTGACATAAGGTATGTCAGGCTCTTTCAATAAGATAGAAGCATCCACCGGCACCATAGCCCCGGCCTTGGTTACCGGGACTCCATTGATCAGAACCGATCCCGCCATTATCAGAGCCCGGGCCCGCTCCCGGCTCGAAACCAGACCTTGATCCACAAGTATCTTATCCAGCCTCTGTTTATGGAGATGTTTTGACAGGCGTTCAGCCATCAGCTCTGTAGCCGCAGGCTTTAGCCTGCGCATTGTATCCGTTCACCGTTATCAGTTCACCGTTGTCCGTAAAAAATTATAAGAGTCGAGTCTATGCGACCCGAAAAGCGTTTTTTCGGTGAACAGTCGATGGTGATCGTATTTTCCGTTAACCGTTATCTTGTCCCTCAAAAACGTGAAAACCGTCTTTTTCGGGAACGGTCAACGGTGAACGGTTACTGCGCATTAGCCCTTCAGCAGGGATAACGCGGCCTCAGCTATGGATTCAGCAGTCAAGCCATATCTCTCGCGAAGCTTCTTTTGACTGCCATGCTCCACAAAACGATCCGGAACACCTATCCGTTTTAAGGGCTTATCCAAGATATTGCGGCGTTCAAATAGTTCCAGGATGGCGCTGCCGAAGCCACCGTCCAGGACGTGTTCTTCTACGGTCAGCACGGCCTTGCTTCGCTGAGCCTTTGAGATGATAAGTTCCTCGTCCAGTGGCTTTACAAACCGGGAGTTGACCACAGTGGCGCTAATCCCTGATTCTGCCAGTAACTTTGCGGCTTGAACAGCCATATTTACCGTGACCCCGATGGCCAGTATCAAAAGATCGTCGCCTTCCCGCAAGACTTCGGCCTTGCCGATCGGTATGATGTTCAGGCGCTGATCCAAGGGGATGCCCTCACCGGCCCCCCTCGGGTAACGCACGGCGGCTGGACCCGGATGTTTAACGGCGGTATAAAGCATATGCTGGAGTTCATTCTCATCCTTAGGGGCCATAACTACCATATTAGGCAAGTGCCGCAGGTAAGCAAAGTCGAAGAGCCCATGATGAGTAGGCCCATCTTCGCCTACAATCCCACCCCGGTCCAGGGCAAAAGTTACCGGCAACCTGGAAAGGCAAACGTCATGGGCTATCTGGTCATAGGCCCTTTGCAGAAAAGTAGAATAGATAGCCACAACCGGCGACAGGCCCTCAGAAGCCAATCCGGCCGCAAAAGTCACGGCATGCTGTTCGGCGATACCCACGTCAAAAAATCTCTCAGGAAATTTCTCGGAGAAATCATTCAGCCCGGTGCCCTCCGGCATGGCCGCGGTAATAGCCACAATTTTTTTATCTTCAGACGCCAGTCTTATGAGCGTATTTCCAAAGACCTTGGTGTAACTCATAGGACAGTTGCGGTTGACTTGAATTTCCCCGGTCTCAATATCAAAAGGTCCCACGCCATGGTAAAGGTCCGGTCTCTCCTCAGCCGGTTTGTACCCTTTGCCTTTTTTCGTCAATACATGCACCAGCACCGGCCCCTCAAGATGTTCCAGGTTGCGTAAGATCGGAATGAGTTCTCCAAAATCATGACCGGAAATGGGGCCGATGTATTCAAACCTCAGGGCCTCAAAGAGCATCCCCGGCGTGAAAAAGCCCTTGAACGAGTCCTCTACCTTCTTAAGGACATGGATTATGTTCTCTCCCACCCCGGACAGTGATTTCAGCCTCCGCTCCACGTCTTTTTTAAACCGTACCACGGTGCGTCCGGTAAGTTTACGGCTGAGATACGCAGAGAGGGCCCCGACATTTTTGGATATAGACATCTCATTATCATTCAGGATAACTATCAGGTTCTTATCCAGGTGGCCGGTCTGATTCAATCCTTCGAAGGCCAGCCCGGCGGTCATAGACCCATCACCGATGACGGCAATAACCCTGGCCTTTTCTCCTTTGAAGCATTTAGCCGCCGTAATGCCTAACGCCGCCGAAATGGAGGTACTGCTATGACCGGCATCAAATGTATCATAAACGCTTTCGGCCCGCTTGAGAAACCCGCTGATCCCTCCATCCTGGCGTAGTGTATTAAACCGGTCCCGGCGGCCGGTGAGGAGCTTGTGGGCATAGGCCTGATGGCCCACATCCCAGATGATCTTATCGCGCGGGGTGTCAAAGACATAATGCAAGGCGACGGCCAGTTCCACAGTCCCAAGACTTGAGGCCAGGTGGCCGCCATTCTTGGAGACCGTTCGGATTATCTCTTCCCTTATCTCCTGGGCCAGAAGGATTAGTTGATTCTCGTTGAGGGACTTCATGTCTGCCGGGCTGTTAATGCGAGGGAGTATCGGAGATAGAATCACTTCCGCCTCCTTTTCATTGTCGATCGGCCTGCCTTTAGCGGAAAGTGTTTTTACCCGCTCTTGAGAGACACCTTGCTTTAAATCCATCCCCCGTGCTACCGCCATCTCTCCCACCTACCTTTGACGGCTTCGTAAAAAGTCAATTTCTCACGCAAAGGCGCAAAGACCGCAAAGAAAAATGAAAATCTGGAAATCAAGAAATCAGGAGTAAAAGATTTTTTCATGAGTTTCTGAGTTCCAAATTTTATTCTTTTTTGGGCTTTGCGTGATATTTTGGACCTTTTACGAGTTCATCAAACTTTGACTTTTTACGAAATCATCACTTTTTTCTATCTAAAATATAGTGGGCTATGGCCCGAAGGGGCTCGGCCTCGGCCCCAAACCCACGCAGGCTATCTATGGCCTCTTCAACGAGCCTACTGGCTATGCCCCTGGATTCCTCAAGCCCATAAACAGATGGATAGGTAGCCTTCTTTTTTCTTATATCACTACCCGTAGCCTTACCCATCTCTTTTGGATCACCCTCGATATCCAGAATATCATCGACTACCTGAAAAGCCAGTCCCATGGCCTCTCCATAACGCCCCAGCGCCTTTATCTTATTCCGGCGGCCGCCCGCTATCAAGGCCCCGGCCCGAATCGAACCGGCGATAAGGGCTGCGGTCTTATGCGTATGAATGTACCGGACGGTCCCGGCATCCGCGTCTTTGCCTTCGGAGGCCATATCCACCACCTGGCCGCCCACCATACCGTGCACCCCGGCGGCACGGGCTATCACCTGGGTGACCTCGAGGGGATTGGACTTACGCCTCCCCGCATTATGTGAGACACCGGACAATAATTGAAAGGCAAAAGTAAGAAGGCCGTCACCGGCCAGTATGGCCATAGCCTCTCCAAAGACCTTGTGGCAGGTTGGCGCCCCGCGGCGATAGTCGTCATCATCCATAGCCGGCAGGTCATCGTGAATGAGCGAATAGGTATGAATACATTCCAGGGCACAGGCCACAGGTAACGCCTGTTCTATATCTCCGCCCATGGCCTCGCAGGCGGCCAGGCACAGGATTGGCCGCACCCGTTTGCCACCGGCAAAGACGCTGTAGCGCATAGCCCGCATAACCTCCCCGGCCGGACCTTCTTCCTTCGGCAGGCACCTGTCCAGGGCCTGGTCAACCAACGCCCTGCGCTCAGCAATATAGGTCTTTAAATCCACTTACACATTCCCTTCCGGATCAAAGGGCTTGGTCAATAACTTACCGCCTTCACCTTTTACCAGAAGTTCAATCTTCTTCTCTGCTTCATCAAGTTTACGGAGACAAAACTGTGAAAGCTTAACCCCTTCTTCAAATTTTTTCAACGATTCTTCGAGAGATAGATCGCCGGCCTCCAGCGCCCGGACGATCTCTTCCAACTTCTGCATGGCCTCTTCAAAATTCTCTTTGCCCATGGGATCCCCTTAAAAAATTTCAAGTATTGTCAAAAAATCAACCACAGAGGCCACAGAGAAAATAAAAATATCGATAAATTAGAACATATTTTATTACTTCCCTCTGTGATCTCTTAATATCCTATTTCGTGGTTCCCCCACATATCTCCGGAACTGTCCTGGAGAGCACAGAGGTTAACTAAGCGCTCAGAGACCTGGTCTTTAAAACTATGCTCTCATTTTCTTCTTGTCTCTTAAAAATTCTCTCTTTCCTCAGTGTGCTCTGTGGGTTGTTTCTCTTTTTCTGCAACCATAGCCGTCACCTCGATGAGGGATAGCGGGTCCACCCTTGTGCCACAAATAACCGCGCCCCAGTGCAGATGCGGCCCCGTAGCCCTTCCTGTAGCCCCTACTTCACCAACCAACTCCCCTTTGGCCACCTGCTGCCCTTCTTTCACCGCCGTTTTTGAGAGGTGGCAGTATATAGTAAACACCCCCTGGCCATGATCCAAAATAACCGTACTACCCATGAGATAAAAATCACCGGCCAGGGCTACACGTCCACTATTCGCACAACGGATCGGCGTCCCCTCTTTTCCCCGGATATCAACACCCAGATGGCGACTACGCTCCTCGCCGTTTAAGATGCGCCTGCTGCCGAATAAACCGACCATATCGCCCTCCACGGGTTTAATAAAACCTCCGTTCCAGAGCAGAGACGCACTGGTTTTTTCAAAAACCGCATCTACGGCCTTCCTTTCATCCTGTATGCGCTTAAGTATTTCCGCTGGAAACGTGACCATCTTTTCAGGCAAAGTAAGTTCCTCTACGGGAAACTCATAGGGGTGCACCTCCACCTGGATGGTTATCACCTTCTTTGTGCCGTGGTGGATGTGCTGATACTCGATGGTGAGCGGATATTTCCCCGGCGCTGTGGATATGTCCACCGGTAGTAAGGCCGCCAGCCTTCCCGAACTGGCATGAAAATAAACCGGACGATTAAGAAAGGTGGCGGTCATTCGGGTAGCAGGTATTTCGCTAATAGAAAAGAGACCTGCCTGCCCTATGGCCAGTTTAGCCGGATGGAGAGTCCAGGCGGGACTTTCATCGGCATAAGAAACCGTCCCCGAAAAACCAATCGCCATAAAACAACAGAAAACAAAAATGATTAATTCGTAAAAAAGCCTTTTCACCGCTGAGCACATAACCAGCAACGTAGGGGCGCTGCTTGCTGCGCCCTTATTGGGCAGGGCAAGCCCTGCCCCTACGCCAACCTTGGCGACCTGGTAATTTTGACTTCTTACGAAACCGTCAAAAATAAGCGCCTTCATTCCGTAACCTTTTCCACCCGGCAGAACAACTTCCCTTTAGAAAGCCTCACCCTGACCTGGGAATTAATGGCTACGTCTTTTGTATCGCGCAGGATTTTTCCATCCGGCCATAATTCGGTTATGCTGTAACCCCGGCCAAGGATGGCCATAGGGTTAGCGCCTTCCAGACGAGCCGCGAGTTCCCGAAGAGAGGCGCCCTGTTGTGCCAGATGTTGCCCTGTTTTTACCTCTAATTCTCTTCTTAAGACATCCACTCTAAACCGGGCCGTCCGTATCTGTTCACGTGGATGGCGCTCCCCAAGGCGAAGGGAATAGCTGTCAAGCAAGCGGCGCAGGCCTTGTATCTGACTTAAAAGATTATGCCTCATCTCCAGGTAAAAGGTATCTACCTTCAGGCGGCCGTCCTGAATGCGGCCCCTTACCCTGGCCAGTCTCGTTATAAAATGGGCCAGCTTTTCTTTAAAAAGGGCATGTTCTCTCCCCGCCGCCCTGGTAAGCCGGAGCTGCAGCATGTCGATCTTATAACTTAAATCATCCTTTCTGGGGACGACAAGTTCGGCCGCAGCCGTAGGGGTAGCCGCCCGGACATCGGCCACGAAATCGGCTATGGTAAAGTCGATCTCATGTCCCACGGCAGAGACTACCGGAATTTTCGAGGCAGAAATGGCCCTGGCCAGGATATCCTCATTAAAGGCCCATAGATCCTCAAACGACCCGCCGCCGCGAGTCAGTACTATGACATCTATACCCTTCAACCTATTAAGGCCCAAAATAGCCTCAGCCATCTCCTTCGCCGCCCCTTCACCCTGCACGCGGGCGGGATAAATGAGGATATTCACATTGGCGAAACGGGCGCAGGCCGTGCGCAGGAAGTCATAGAGGGCCGCGCCGGTAAGCGAGCTTATGACGGCTATACGGTCAGGAAGTAGCGGCAGTTTCTTTTTCCGCTCTGCGGCAAAAAGGCCTTCCTTTTCCAGCCGTTCCTTGAGCTGAAGAAAGGCCTGCTGCAAGGCGCCGACCCCTCTTGGCTCTATGTGGTCAATGATTAGCTGATACTCCCCGCGCGCCTCATAAACGCTAACGCGTCCCTGGCAGACCACATACATCCCATCTTCCGGTTGAAAACGGAGATAGCGCCTGTTGATCTTGAAGAGCACCGCCCTTATCTGGGCGGTTTCATCTTTTAAGGTGAAATACGTAGTGCCGGACGAGATTTCTCGCAGATTGGATATTTCACCTTCTACCCATACAAAGGGGAAATTTGCCTCGACCAGGAACTTAATTGACTGTGTTAAGGCAGAAACGGTTAAAACCTTTTTTTCCGGTCTCTCGATCATGGAGGAAAACTAGCATAAATCATCCTCTATGGCAATGTAATTGCCCTTTACTGAAAACTCCTAAGTGCCGATTTTAAAAAATGAGGTTATTTTTTTATTTAAATTAATGTATAATCTCAGACCGTGAGATTATTTAGTTTTCATCCGGAAACTACTGTTTCCGGTCGTGCCATAGGCAGATTCGCTGGGGAGGACTTCATGCTTTCAGCGATTCCGCCTCAGGCGGATCAGCAAAAAACTAAGATAAGCAACACATTAAGCTGAACGCTGATAGCTGACTGCTGACCGCTCATCAGGAATTTTTGGGTTTCCGGATAGACACTATTTAGCTCCTAAATGTAAGCTAGCTGAGGAGATCATGGGAAACATAAAGGCATTGGTGCTTTCCGGCGGTAAGGGAACCAGGCTGCGGCCGCTTACACACACCATGGCCAAGCAGCTTGTGCCCGTGGCTAATAAACCCATACTGGGCTATGTCTTTGAACATATTAAGGAGGCCGGCATAAGAGATGTCGGGGTTATCGTGGCCCCCGAAACCCAGGCAGAGGTAAAGGCCTATCTGGGCCATGGAGAAAAATGGGCTGTGAAGATTACCTATATTCTCCAAAAAGAACCTCTGGGTCTTGCCCATGCCGTAAAAACAGCGCAAAAATTCCTTAAGGACTCGTCTTTTGTCATGTATCTGGGTGATAACCTCCTCGGTAAAGGCATAAAAGAGGCCCTGGACAAGTTTCGTAAGACGGCATCCGATGCCCTCCTGTTCCTGAAAAAGGTCCCTAACCCAAAGGCCTTCGGCGTGGCCGTGCTCAACGGTAAGGGACGCATTAAAAAACTCATTGAAAAACCCAAAAACCCTCCCTCCGACCTGGCCCTGGTGGGCGTCTATCTCTTTTCCCCGCGCATACACGAGGCTATCGCTCGTATCCAGCCTTCCTGGCGCGGTGAGTTGGAGATAACCGATGCCATACAGGAGCTCATCCACATGGGCGCGCGGGTGGAAGGAGAGGTCCTTGACTGCTGGTGGCTCGACACCGGCAAAAAAGACGATTTTCTGGCCGCGAATACGACCGTACTCGATGACTACGTTAAACGCCAGATCGACGGTTTTGTCGATGAGAAGAGCGAAGTCTCAGGTCGCGTCCACGTCGATGCCACGGCCAGGGTAATAAACAGCGTCATACGCGGGCCGGTCATAATAGGACCGGGGGTCGAGATTGTCGATTCCTTCATCGGTCCTTATACGAGTATAGGCGAAGGAACCCGTATCACCAATTCGGTTATCGAGCATTCCGTTATTCTTTCCCATGTCATTGTTGAAGGTGTCCCGCGCCTGGAAGACAGTATCCTGGGCCGGGAGGCAAAAATTATCAAAAATCAGACCCGGCACAAGGCCCTGCGCCTCATGGTGGGTGACCAGTCACTGGTGGAGGTATGAGCTTCAGAAGGCAAGAAAGCCAGAGAGCCAGAAAGCAGGAAAGCTATGAGCCATGAACCATGAGCTAAGAGCTAAGAGCTAAGAGCTAAGAGCTATGAGCGGGTGGAAGATGACAGGTTTTAAGAACGGAATCATCGAAGGGGTCACAGTAAAGGATATTAAAAGGCATGTAGATGAGCGCGGCTGGCTGGTGGAGTGTTTTCGCCACGACGAAGTACCCCCAGTGATTCGTCCAGCCATGGCCTATGTCTCAATTACCCTGCCCGGCGTTGCGCGCGGTCCGCATGAACATGTCGAACAGACAGACTATTTCTGTTTTCTTGGGCCGGGCGATTTTAAGGTCGTCCTCTGGGATAATCGTAAGGAATCTCCCACGGTTAACGTTAAACAGATCATCTTCGCCGGTGAAGATAATCCAAAAATAGTCATTGTCCCTCCCGGCGTAGTGCACGGATATAAAAATATTGGAAATGCAGATGGACAGGTATTGAACTTCCCTAATCGGCTTTATGCCGGTCCGGGGCGTACACAAAAAGTGGACGAGATACGCCACGAGGCGAGCGCTTTATCCCCTTTCAAAATGGACGAGTAAATACTATGCATATACTAATAACCGGTGGCTGCGGATTTATCGCAAGTAATTTTGTTCATTACCTCCTTGAGCGTTATGATTATCGCATCATTAACCTGGACGCCCTGACCTATGCGGGTAATCCGGAAAACCTAAGGGAGTTTGAAACCAACCCTCGCTATAAATTCATCCATGGCCGCATCGAGGACGTAAAGGCCGTCAAAAAAGCCCTCCGCGGGGTAGACCGGATTGTACACTTTGCGGCTGAAAGCCACGTTGACCGTTCTATAACCAATGCCCAGCCCTTCATACAGACCAACGTAGCCGGCACACAGGTGCTCCTGGATGCCTGCCGGCAGGCAAAAATCGACCGGTTTATCCATGTCTCCACGGATGAGGTCTATGGAAGCCTCGGCGATAAGGACCGCTTTACGGAAACCACCCCGCTTGCCCCCAATAGCCCTTATGCCGCCTCCAAGGCTGCATCTGACCTCCTGGTGCGGGCAACCGCTAAAACCCACGGCCTTCCGGCCATAATCACCCGCTGCTCAAATAACTACGGCCCTTACCAGTTCCCGGAAAAACTCATCCCCCTTATGATCACCAATGCCCTGGAAGACAAACCGCTGCCGGTCTATGGCGACGGACTGAACGTGAGGGACTGGATACACGTAACCGATCACTGCGCAGCCCTGGATACCGTCCTCCATAGAGGGATAGTAGGCGAGACCTACAATATCGGCGGTGAGTCGGAACGAAAAAATATTGATGTGGTAAAGACTATCCTCCGTTTACTTAAAAAATCCGAGTCCCTGATCACCTTTGTTGATGACCGGCCCGGACATGACCGGCGCTATGCCATGGACATAAAAAAAATCAAACGCCAGCTCAAGTGGAGCCCTGCGGTCACCTTTGAAAAGGGCCTGGAACTCACCATAGACTGGTACCGGCGAAATGAAAAATGGTGGCGCCGGGTCAAAAGCGGCAGGTACAGACAGTATTACCGGAAAATGTACGGTCAGAGGCTGGCAGAAGGCAAGAAGCCGTGAGAATCATGGTCCTGGGAGCGGCCGGTATGCTTGGTACCGATGTCGTCAGAGTTTTGGCCGATGCTCACCATGTACTACCGCGCACTCGTAATGACTGGGATATAACCGACCCCGTGGCCTGCCGGGCAGATATTACCGCTATAAAACCTGATGTGGTCATAAACTGCGCGGCATTTACTAAGGTAGATGACTGCGAAAGCCGGCCGGATAAGGCGTTTTTGGTCAATGGCGAGGCAGTAAGGCATATTGCCGGGGCCTGCCAGGCAGTCAAGAGCCGCCTTGTCCAGATCAGCACCGACTATGTCTTCGACGGCGCCAAAGGCACGCCTTACCGGGAGGAAGACACACCTAACCCCATCAACGTCTATGGCTGGTCAAAATTAAAAGGCGAAGAATACGCCTTGAAAATCGAAGGATCCCTGGTTATTCGCACCTCCTGGCTCTATGGCCGGAACGGTCCTAATTTTGTGGATACTATCCTTCGCCTGGCAAAAGAAAAGAAGGCGCTTACCGTGGTGGATGACCAGTTCGGGTCTCCTACTTATACCTCTGACTTGGCCGGGGCTATCGCCAGGCTGGTGCAAAAAAAAATAACCGGCATCATCCATGTAACCAATAGCGGCATCTGTTCCTGGTATGAATTTGCCGGAGAGATATTGAAAATTGCCGGCAAAAAGGATGTCTCCATTGCGGACATAAAAACTGCCGGGCTAAGTCGCCCGGCGAAGCGGCCTCAGTTCTCTGCACTCGATAATAGCCGTTATATCTCTGTAACCGGTCAGTCTCTCAGACCCTGGCCGGAGGCGTTGGCTGAGTACCTTTTTACCGCAGAGGTCGCCGAGAACGCCGAGGTAAGGAATGAAGGTATTCAAGTAACAAACAACTAATAACCAATAACGAAAAAGAAGTTTTCTCTGCGGGCTCTGCGTACTCAGCGGTAAAATGGCTTTTTTACGAATTGAAGCTCCCCGCAGTCCGCCGATAGCGGACGGGGAATCTCCGTATGCAAGGTAAAATGCATCGTATGCGCTCGCTATGCATGTTCACCGGGCTTGCTTCGCTGGATTTTCTCAGGGCAGGGAAGATTTTTATGGACAAGCCGCCCCTTCTTTTCACAATAAATAGCCTGAAAAGTACGGCATGAACTAGCCCCATCCACGGCCTCATCTTTAGGCCAGGACGCATATTCACATTGCATATCACAAAACTTCAATCATCCGACCCTTATCTCCGGTAACCTTTTAATCGTATTATTAACCAAATTCCAAAGATATTCTACGGAAAAGAAGCCACAGGGGCGGCCTCTTGTTTTCGTTTAACTTTTCCGGCCGTCTCTGATATACTTCAGTCATAAAATGTAACCGCCTATCATGCTATCCCGGATCAAGAATTGAAACCATTTTCGAGCATGCCTGTTGCCGAGCTTTTCGGGCAATTACAAACCACGCCGCACGGCCTGACGAACGACGAGGCCCGGCAGCGTCTCCAGACCTACGGACCGAACCTCCTGCGTCCACAAAAGAGAATAAAGGAACTCTCACTCCTCCTGGCCCAGTTCAAGAGTCCGATCACCCTCATCCTTCTTTTTGCCGCCGGATTGTCGATATTTCTGCGTGATCCCACAGATGCCTTCATTATCCTGACGATCATCGTTATAAGCGCTTTCCTTGGATTCTGGCAGGAACGGGGGGCAGCCCACGCGGTGGAGAACTTGCTGGCTATTGTCAAGATAAAAACAAGGGTGCTTCGGGATAGCCGGGAGAAAGAGATTCCGGTTGATGGGATCGTGCCCGGTGATATTCTTCTCCTCACAGCCGGCGATATTATCCCGGGAGACGGTATTATCCTTGAATCCAGGGATCTTTTTGTAGATGAGGCCACTCTGACCGGTGAAACCTATCCGGTGGAAAAAATCGCCGGTCCATTACCATCGGATACGCCGGCCGGCCCGGCGACCAATACACTTTTCATGGGAACCCATGTGGTGAGCGGCACGGCGAAGGCAGTGGTTGTGCACACCGGCCAGGCCACTGAATTCGGTAAAATTTCCGAACGCCTGAAACTACGGCCGCCGGAGACGGAATTCGAGCGTGGCGTCCGGCGGTTCGGGTATTTTCTTGTAGAGATTACGCTGGTGCTGGTGATCGCCATCTTTGCTATCAATGTCTATCTGGCGCGGCCGGTGTTGGATTCCTTTCTTTTTTCCCTGGCCCTTGCGGTCGGCCTGACGCCGCAACTTCTGCCGGCCATTATCAGCGTCAACCTCGCCCACGGCGCCAGGCGCATGGCCTCCCAGAAGGTGATTGTAAAACGCCTGGCCTCCATTGAAAACTTTGGCAGCATGAATGTCCTCTGTTCCGATAAAACCGGCACCCTCACGGAAGGTGTGGTGAAATTAAGCTCTGCGCTTGATGTCGAGGGCAATGAAAGCGAGAAGGCGCTCTTCTATGCCTATCTCAACGCCATTCATCAGACCGGCTTTGTAAACCCCATCGATGAGGCCATCCGCACCTATCGCCGGTTCGACGTATCCGGTTACCAGAAACTGGATGAAGTCCCTTATGACTTCATCCGTAAGCGCCTGAGCATCCTGGTGGACAAAGACGGCGTACATCTGATGGTTACCAAGGGCGCATTCAAGAATGTGCTCGCGGCATGTTCGTCGGTGGAAACTTCCGGCAAAGGGATCGTAGATTTAGAAGATATGCGGGAGCGGATTCAGCAACTCTTTGCGAGGCTTAGCGCCGAAGGATTCCGGGTTCTGGGGATTGCTTACCGCGATGTAGGCCCTGGCGTTACTATCACCAGGGAACATGAAACCGATATGACCTTTTTAGGGTTGCTGGCTCTCTTTGATCCGCCCAAAACTGGAATTATTGAGACCATCAGCCATCTGAAACAGCTCGGCGTTTCGCTTAAGATGGTCACCGGCGACAACCAACTGGTGGCGGCCAGTATCAGTAAAGAGGTGGGCCTGTCAAATTCAGAAATCCTTACCGGTCAGGACCTCCGTGAGATGAGCGACGAGGCCCTTCTCAACCGGGTAAATGATGTACATGTCTTTGCAGAAGTCGAGCCCAATCAGAAAGAGCGCATCATCCTGGCCCTGAGGAAGGCCGGAAATGTCGTGGGTTATATGGGAGACGGGATCAATGATGCCTCAGCGCTCCATACTGCGGATGTCGGCATCTCCGTGGATACGGCCGCAGACGTGGCCAAAGAGACGGCAGATATTGTGCTCCTTGAAAAGAACTTAGGTGTTCTGGCGCAGGGTATCCGCGAAGGGAGAAAAACATTTGCCAATACCCTCAAGTACGTCTTCATGGCCACCAGCGCCAACTTTGGCAACATGTTCAGTATGGCCGGGGCATCACTATTTCTGCCCTTTCTCCCCTTGCTGCCCAAACAAATCCTGCTCACGAACCTAATGACTGATTTCCCCGAAATGGCTATCGCTACCGATAGCGTGGACAGTGAGATGATGGATAAGCCCCGGCGATGGGATATCAAATTCATCCGCAATTTTATGATTACTTTTGGTTCTCTGAGTTCGGTATTTGACTACCTTACCTTTGGGGTACTGCTGTTCGTCCTGCATGCCACTACGGATCAGTTCAGAACCGGCTGGTTTCTGGAGTCTGTTATTTCGGCCGCGGTGATTGTGCTCGTGGTCCGGAGCCGTAAGCCCTTTTTCAAAAGCAGGCCCGGAAGGCATCTTCTTCTGGCCACGTTGCTCGTGGCCGGTATTACCCTTGTCTTACCATTTACCCCGGCCGGGAAGGTCTTCGGACTCGCTCCGCTTCCAGCTTCATTCCTCTGGCTGATGGGCATAATCGTTGTGTTTTACGTTATTTCCGCGGAGATATTGAAGACGATCTTTTACAAAAAGGTGAGGTTTTAAGAAACCGTATTATTGCTGTCCAAGTTGCTGATTCATGTGCTGTGGCCTTCAAATCTTATTTTGGACAGATGTGAAACTGTATGAGGATAACCGAAGAGAAAAGGCCGGCAAGAATTGAAGCTTCCCGCAGCAAGCTACGGGGAATCTCCGTATGCAAGGTAAAATGCATCGTATTCGCTCGCTATGCATGTTCATCATTCATTTTCGCTCTTTAATACGGCCACAAAGGCGCCCTGGGGGATCATAACCGAGCCGACCATCTTCATGCGTTTTTTGCCTTCTTTCTGCTTTTCCAGGAGCTTTCTCTTCCGGGTAATATCCCCTCCATAGCATTTGGCGGTGACATCCTTCCGGAAGGCGGAGATAGTGGAACGGGAGATGATCGTACCGCCGACAGCGCCCTGGATGGCTATCTTGAACTGATGCCGGGGAATCTCTTCCTTGAGCCGTTCACAGGCCCGCACCCCCATTTCCCTGGCCCGTTCGCGATGGACGATCATGGAGAGGGCGTCCACCTTCTCGTGGTTCACCAGGATATCGAGTTTCACCAGATCGCTCACCCGGTAGTCGATCATTTCATAGTCAAACGAACCGTATCCCTGCGTAATCGTCTTCAGTTTGTCGTAGAAGTCAAAGACGATCTCGGCGAGCGGCATATCGAAGGTGATTTCCACCCGCCCGGCCGTTGGGTAGCTAAAACGCGAGTTGACGCCGCGGCGCTCCATACATAATTGCATTACCGCGCCGACATAGCGTTCCGGGATAAGGATGCCCGCCTTGATAAAGGGTTCCTCCCCTGTCTTGATCCGGGTGGGATCAGGGTAGTATTGGGGGTTATCGACCGTGACTATGGAATCGTCCGCCAGGGTAAACCGGTATCGGACGCTCGGCGCCGTCATGATAATAGACTGACTAAATTCCCTCTCAAGGCGCTCCTGCACGATTTCCAGGTGGAGCAGGCCCAGAAAGCCACAGCGAAATCCCTGGCCGAGGGCGGCGGAAGAGTCCTTTTCATACACCAGGGCGGCGTCGTTCAGCTTATACCTGGCCAGCGCATCCACCAGGGAAGGATAATCATCAGAGGAGATCGGGTATATGGAGGAAAAGACGACCGGCTTGGCCTCCTTGAACCCAGGGAGCGGATGGGGGGCCGGATGGGCATCCAGGGTGATGGTGTCCCCGACCCGGGTATCGCCTACGGTCTTTATCCCGGAGATGATATACCCGACCGACCCGGCAGAAAGCTCCTTTCTCCGTTCCTGGACAATCCGGGAAATGCCCACTTCTTCTACCTTGTACGCGGCCCCATTGGACATAAAACGAATAACGTCACCGGACCGGACTGCCCCGTCAAACACCCGGCAGTTGATAACGGCGCCCCGGAAGGGATCGTAATGGGCGTCGAATATGAGCGCGGAAAGCGGCTTTTCTCTACTCCCGGAAGGAGACGGGATCTGTTCCACAATGGCCTCAAGCACATCTTCAATCCCTATTCCCTCTTTGGCTGAACAAAGAACGGCCTTATCCGCATCCAGTCCCAGCTCATTTTCTATCTGCTCCCTGGTGCGTTCTACGTCGGCGGAGGGGAGATCGATCTTGTTGATCACCGGAATGATAACCAGGTTGTGCTCCATGGCCGCGTAGAGATTGGCCAGGGTCTGCGCCTCCACGCCCTGGGAGGCATCTACCAAAAGGAGCACCCCTTCACAGGAGGCCAAGGCCCGCGACACCTCATAGGAGAAATCCACATGTCCCGGCGTATCAATAAGGTTGAGTTCAAACTCTTCTCCCTTCCGGCTGGTGTAAGGGAGCGTAACGGTCTGGCTCTTGATGGTGATACCCCGTTCCCGTTCGATGTCCATGGTGTCCAGCATCTGATCGCGGAAATCCCTCAGCGAGACCAGACCGGCGTGCTGAATGAGACGGTCGGCCAGGGTGGATTTACCGTGATCGATATGGGCGATGATGCTGAAATTCCGAATTTGGGGCATAGTGTTCCAGACCTTCAACTATTGACTTTACAACGACAAGATAAACATTTCGGTTTAAACTTGCAACAGGTAAGGTGGAGGCGAATTGCCTCAAATTAAATGTTACCCAGCGAGTAATTAAAAGGGGATCGTTGACTCATAATTAAGTGTTACCGAACGC